>NZ_JAJDKA010000050.1:0-21720 GCF_020589945.1 Faecalibacillus sp. MSK20_93
ACTCCGCCTAATAATTTAGAGCGAACCTCTAAGCACCGGATAATTTAATATACCAAAAAAAGCTACAGGAGGTATCTATGCTTTTTAAAAAGCTTAAAATATCCTTCTATACCTGTTGTCTATCTATTATATTAATGATAGTACCTATTAATGCAATTGATGTTTTAATTGGAGGAGAATCTGTTGGAATAATATTAAATTATGATGGTGTTTGCATTACTGGTTTCTATAAAATAAAAGTTGACAATGAAATTATTGATCCATCTAATTATTTTGAAATCAATGATATTATTACCAGTGTTGAAAAGAAAAATGTTAAAACAATTGATGATTTAACAAATATAATAAAAAATTGCAATACAAGTAATTTAGAATTCACAATAAAAAGGGCATCTAATATTTATCATAAAACTATGAAAATTTATAAAAATAATGCTGAATTTAGTACAGGGTTATATGTAAAAGATTGTGCTAAAGGAATAGGAACTGTTACCTATTATCAATTAAATACAGGCAAATTTGCTTGTTTGGGGCACAATATGGTTGATGATGATCTTGATATAAATGATGGTTCACTGTATTCTGCTTCCATAAAAGGTATAAAGAAAACCGAGTCATACAATATAGGTCAAAAAATTGGTAATATTGATAATCAATCTATAGGTGAGATAGAAAAAAATAATAATTTTGGCGTTTATGGGAAAATTAATAATCTTCCAAATAAAAATGTTTATAAAACTGCTACCATAGATGAAGTTAAATTAGGAGATGCCTATTTTCTTACGGTTTTAAATGAAAATAATGTAGAAAAATGTAAGATAAAAATTACTGATCTATTAAAACAAGATAAACCTATGGAAAAAGGAATAAAATTTATTGTTACAGATCAAAAAATCATAGAACAATGTCATGGTATTATTCAAGGTATGAGTGGTTCTCCGATCATTCAAAATAACAAATTAATAGGTTGTGTTACACATGCAAGTAAATCAGAGATATTGGAAGGGTATGGCATGTATATACAATGGATGATAGATAACGAATAAAAGCCATGTTTTTGACATGGCTTTTATAAAAAAATAATACTAATTTTATCTTATTTTTAACAAAACATGTAATAATTTGTATTTCTTATTTTTCTAAAATTCGACAAATAATAAAAAATACTTAAGAAAAATGTAGATATATTTTTAAAAATACTAAATATTAGTTATTAAATTTATAAATTTATGTTAATTTTTATCTAAAATCTAAACATAAATTAGAATACTTTATATAATATGGTTGTTGGTAGTGGATGGGAGGTAATTATGGAAAAAAAGAAAATCTTTATTATTGTGGAAAATCATGAACTGTTAGAAGGTATAGCACAACAATTTGAAAAATTTTCCAATTATCAAATTGTAGGTACTGCTAATAGTGCAGGTGATGCAATTACTTTTTTTAAAACAAACAATTGTGATTTATTAGTTATTGATCTGATGCTCACTGATATTGATGGTGTCGGAGTATTAGAGAAAGTGAGGGAAGTCAATAAAAATGCTTATCAAAAAGTTGTATGTATTACAAGTTTTACTAGTCCATTGATAAGTAATGCACTAGAAAAATTAAATGTAAGCTATTGTTTTAAAATTCCTTTTGATTTTAATTATTTTATGGATGTTATTAAACGCGTTTTTTCAGATGAGACAAAAATCAATGAGACTCATGTTAATGAAACTGAAAAAATTCAAAAAGTTAAAATTGAAAATGAAATCACAGAAATTTTACATGAAGTGGGTATTCCTGCTCATATAAAAGGATATATGTATTTAAGAACAGCAATTATGAAAACATATGATAATATTGATATTTTAGGTCAAGTAACGAAAGTACTATATCCAGAAATTGCAAGAAATTATAATACCACTTCTTCAAGAGTAGAAAGAGCTATCCGACATGCAATCGAAGTTGCATGGAATAGAGGAAATACTGAGGCCATTGATGATATCTTTGGATACACAGTATCTGCTTCCAAATCTAAACCAACAAATTCTGAATTTATTGCAATGATTGCCGATAAATTGAGATTAGCACATAAAACAGCATTAGCAAATAAAGGGCACTATTTATAATTAAAATATGTTACAATATTGCTAAGGGAGTGAGCTGCTATATGCAAATTATATTTCATATAGATTTAAATGCATTTTATGCAAGTGCTGAAATGGCAAATGATTCTTCTTTGGAAGGAAAACCTTTAGTAATATCTGGAAATAATAGGCGTGCGATTGTTTCTACTGCTTCATATGAAGCAAGAAAATATGGAATCCATTCTGCAATGCCATTATTTCAAGCTAAACAATTATGTAAAAATTTAATCATAAAACCCGTAAATTTTGATTTATATAGACGTTTATCAAGTCAATTTTTTGAATTGATTTCAACATATAGTCCTTTGTTAGAAATAGCAAGTATTGATGAATGTTATGTTGATTTTTCTAATTACATTATCGAACATAATATTCATCCTTACAAACTTGCAAAAATCATTCAAAATGATGTTTTAAATACATTAAAACTAAAATGTTCTATTGGAATTGCTCCTAATAAATTTATGGCTAAAATGGCTAGTGATATGAAAAAACCAATGGGTATTACCATTTTAAATAAATCTAATTATAAACAATTACTTTGGCCCCTTGATGTTTCTGAAATGTTTGGAATCGGTAAAAAAACTGCACCTAAACTCAAAGAAATGGGCATTTTAACTATTGGAGATGTAGCTAATTATGATAACTATAATAAATTACGTCAGATTATTGGGAAAAATGCACTTCTATTATATAGAAAAGCCAATGGAATAGATATTTCTAAAGTAAATACTGAAAAAAACGAATTAAAATCTGTAGGTAATTCAACAACCTTACAATACGATACAAATGATATAGAGACTATTTATGAAACTTTACGTATATTATGTTCTAGAGTTTCATTTAGAGCAAAAAAAAGAAATTTGATTGGCAATTCGATCAGTATTACGATTAAGTATTCTCGATTTGAGTCAGTTACACGACAAACTCCTTTAATTGATTATATCAATGAATATGAGATAATACTTTCTACTGCAAAATACTTATTTGATAAAAATTATAGTGGAAAACCTCTTAGACTTATTGGAGTTTCGTTAAATAATGTTATCAATCGAAGCAGTTATAAAAAACAAGTAAGTCTATTTGACAAAAATATTGAGAAAAATAAAATAAAAACAACAGAGGCTGTAATCAATAAAATTAATAGTGAGAATAAATATCATTTGACAACGGCTTCTGCTTTATTAAATAAATCAAAAAACAAGTACAGAAAAGAATAATCATAAAAAAAAGAATACATCATATCCTATGCTATAGGAGGAGATATGATGTCTTTTTTTATTCAAAAGAAAAATATGTATTTACATCAATATTTATTCTTAAATTTTCTTTGTTCAACAATTATTTCAATTATATTTTTTTCATTAAATAAATATTCTCTTTATAAAATTTCGGTTGATCTCATATTCTTTAAAACACATCAACTAAATTCATATCTATTATGTACGTTTATGTACATAATAATCATCATGGTTTCAGCAACAAGTTTTATTGGTGCTCCAGTTATATCAATTGGAATCATTTATAGAATTTTATGTATTATTTCTTTTATTTTTAAATATTATCAATCGCTTCTTTCGTTTCATAATATTTTTATTATTGTATTACCTCAAATGATTATTGAAATTTTAATTACGTATGTGATGTCTTTTATGTCAACTTATCTTTCTATACAAAGTTTCAAATTAACTTTCATACAAAAAGATAACTTCAGTTTAAAATATTTATTTAATTATATTTTAAATTACTTAATTATTATATGTTTTTTAATATTCATATCTGCACTGTTAAAAATTTACCTTATATAAAATTGTTCTTCAATAATCATTCGTGATATAATAAATATGGTGGTAATATGAACATATATGATGCACTTAACGAATATAAACAATATTTATTAATAGAAAAAAAGGTATCAGATAATACATTAAAAAATTATATGCGAGATCTTGAACATTTTATAAACTATATTCAAAAACAAAATCAAGTTGTTTTAATCAATCAAATTGATAAAGATATGATTAGAAAATATTTACAACAATTTACATCTTTAGCAGCATCTTCTTTATCACGAAAAATGGTTTCACTACGCTCATTTTATAAATTTTTGATGAAAGAAGAAATTGTTAAAAAAAATCTTATGGAGACTTTTGATTTACCAAAAAACACTAAAAGACTTCCACAGGTTTTAAATATGGAAGAAATAAAAACATTACTTGATAGTATTGAAATGGATAATTTTAAAAATGCTAGAACGAGAGCTATGCTAGAACTATTATATGCAACAGGTATGCGAGTTTCTGAATTGTGTAATTTAAAATTATCACAACTTAATTTAAAAATGAAATATTTAAACGTAATTGGAAAAGGGGATAAAGAAAGGCTTTTGCCTTTAAATGACTATGTATGTGAAATTTTATCATGTTATATTTATGATTTTAGATACCCTAAATTAGATTTTAAAGATAATGATTACTTGTTTTTTAATAATCATTTAAATAAAATATCTAGTGAGTATTTTTATAAAATCCTAAAAGAAGCATGTATAAATGCAAATATCAAAAAGAAAGTGTCGCCTCATACTATTCGACATACATTTGCAACTCACTTGTATGAAAATGGTGCTGATTTACGTTCTATTCAAGAATTACTTGGGCATAGTGATATTTCAACAACCACTATTTATACTCATGTTTCAAATAATAAAATTATTGATGATTATAATAAATATCATTTAAGAGCAAAAATAAAAAAAGGAGATAGTATTCATGAAATTTAATAGAATTTTTCTCATTGTTTGTGATTCAATGGGAATTGGAAATGCAAAAGATGCAAAAAAATATAATGATTTTGGAGCAAATACCGTTGGTCATATTTGTTCAATATGTGATGGTTTAAATATACCAACATTGCAAAATTTAGGATTTGGTAATTTAGGTGATTTTAAAGGTGTTGCCAAAACACAAAACCCACAAGCTTATATTTTAAAATTAAATGAAGCATCGAATGGTAAGGATACAATGACTGGACATTGGGAAATGATGGGGCTTAAAACAGAAAAACCTTTTATTACATTTACAGATACCGGTTTTCCTAAAGAATTTATTGACCTATTTGAGAAAAAAACTGGTAGAAAATGTGTAGGAAATATTGCATGTAGTGGCACTAAAATTCTAGATATGTATGGAGAACATCAAATCAAAACGGGGGATTGGATAGTCTATACTTCTGCCGATTCTGTTTTTCAAATTGCTGCAAATGAAGATATTATCCCATTAGAAGAATTATATCATGCATGTCAAATTGCTAGAGAAATAGCTATGGATGATAAATGGAAGGTTGGTAGAGTTATCGCTAGACCATATATAGGAACAAAAGAAGGACATTTTACTCGTACATCTAATAGACATGATTATGCATTAGCCCCATTTTCTAAAACTGCGCTTGATTCTTTAAAAGATGCGGGATTAGATGTTATAGGTGTAGGTAAAATACCAGATATATTTGTTGATCAAGGGATTACAAGAAAAATTAAAACAGTAAGTAATGAAGATGGTATGAATAAAACTATTGAATTAGCAAGTGACAATTTTAATGGTTTAGCATTTATTAACTTAGTTGATTTCGATGCGGTCTATGGGCATAGAAGAAATGCTGCTGGTTATGGAAAAGCAATTGAAGAATTCGATGTACAATTAGGAGAATTAATAAATGAATTAAAAGAAGATGATTTATTAATAGTTACTGCTGATCATGGAAATGATCCAACATATAGAGGAACAGATCATACACGTGAACAAGTACCACTTATAATTTATTCAAAACAATTTAATGAAATGAAAGTATTAAATGATGGTGATTCTTTTGGAATTATCGGTTCTACAATTTGCGATAACTTCAATGTTAAATATAATGGTATAGGTTCATCTATATTAAAATTATTAAAATAGGGATAGAAAAATGGAAAATAGAAAAATCATTCTTTATTCATTATTTGCGGATTTATTAGGAGTTTTATTATTTATATTTGCAATTCAAATGCACAGTAATGTTATTTTATATTCATTTTATCTTTTATCTATATTATTATTTATCGTTTCATTTCTAGCTTTATATAAAAATCTTAAAAGTAATAATAAACTTATATTCATATTTGTTATGTTTATTTCCGTAATACTTGTCATGTTATGCACATATTTTATTATTATCTAATACAAGTATATAAATAGTTAAAATAATAAAAAACTATTTATATATACTATAAAAGTTATATAATATACATTATGCGAAGTTTGTCTAGTCGAAAAAGTGTTGCATTTCAAAAGTCTTTCCCTGTAACGGATAAGGCTTTTTCTTATGGTTTTTATAATGCATCACTATTTTTTATCTATTATATTCCAAATATGGATTGTTAATCTTTATAGTGTTGCATTATTTTTAAAGAAAAATAGTATCTATATAATCTTTTTTTATATTCAAAGTTATAGATTATTTATAATTTAGAATATTACGAATTTTAAGAATTTGTATTAATTAGATACTATTTTATAAACTGATAGATTAATAAATGTTATATAAATATTTTAATTAGTTACTATTAGTGAATGCATCTACTAATTGATTATAGCTTTCTTTCAATAACATATAATCTTGCTCTCTCTTCTTTAAGAGTTCAATTTCATGCTCTAACATTTTTATATGTTCGTTTAAATTTCCAGTTTTATTTTTAATTGCTAATAATTCTTCATTTGCTTTTTCAATTCTATCTGTTAATTCTTTATTTCGATGAATTGTACTTCGATTAATGTTCAATTCTTTTGCTACATCAGTTACAGTTATCTTTGGATTATTAATTAATGCAATTGAATTATTTAAATCTAATTTTCTTTTTTCAATAAATACATCTAATTGTTCTGCATATTCATCAAGTCGATTTTCTTTTGCCATAATTCTAGTTCCTTGCTTATTTCTTTTCTTTTTCTAATAATTTTATCCATTTCAGGATGATCTTCTATGATATCTTCAACTGTATTTGTTTTAAGTTTGTTATCCAGTTCATCAAGTTCTGGAATTAATTTCACTCTCAATAAATGTTTTATTTTATATAATTCTTTTTCCGTAGCATTTTTATGATTGTTGTCCAGATTCATAAAAATCAAAGTATAGATTGCATTCTTTACAATAATGAACGGAAACATTCAATAAGTTATAGAGTTTATTCACTTTAGAAACATAAGGTATGTTGACTACAACATCCTTTATAACATGATCTTTTTTTAAATGATTATTTGTACTTTTGATCAATTGTAATTTTATAATTGTGCCATTAACTTCGTATAATTCAAAAATATTTCGGGTGTAGTTTCTTTTAGGATTAAATTTTGATGTTTTATTTAATTGTTTTTTTGTTTTGGTATTTTACTTTGTACTCTTGTATTTCGTTTTTTTGAATGTTTTAATGAATCAATTTGTTTTCTATCTGCTAACAATATTTTGTAATAAGGATATTTCTGAAGAATATAAAATTCTATTATATTCCAATCCTTATAAAACCTTATCCTGCTGCAAAAGTGATCGCCAGAAGAATAATTAAAGCAAAAAATAGTTTACGAGGAAGATAAAAAAATCTTTTTCTTTTTTCTCTGGTTGCTCTTTTTTGTGCTTGTAACCTTTCTTCCTCTAATCGTTGTTCCTCAAGTCTATCTTCAACACTTATTCTTCGTTTCTCAAAATATTCATCTAAATCCTTTTGTAATTCTTCTGGATCATCGTTATCTTCATCACTAAAGCTCATTTTTACAACAAAATTATCTCCATTTTACCATTCTTCGTATAAACGAATATTACCATAACCTCTAAAATGTCTGTCTATCTTTCTAAAAATATCATTGCTAAATCCTGTGTAATAGAAATTTTTATCAACATTATACAAAGCATAAGCACCTTTAAATTTATAATTTTTTAATACTTTTATATCAGCTCTTTTAGAATCAAAGTTATATGCTCTCATATCATATAAATCAAGAAATTCTTCAATAGGTACATCGATATCATCACAAGTGACTTTCGATAAAAAATCTTCCAATCTTCTTTTAATATCACTATAGTTTGAATACATTTTTAATGATCCAAATAATAAATCGGCCATATCTTCTGTTAATTGTTTTGAAAAAGATTTCATATTATCACCACACTCAAATAAAATTCTTTATACTTATTTTAGCATAGATTAATAATTAATCATTTAATTAGTTGTAGAATAGCAATATCTTCAATTATTTTTAATAAAATAAAAGTCAAGTCTTCAATTTAATTTCTTTCTTGATACAATTAAGCGTATCGAGGTGAAATTTTTAACATGGAAAACACACTATATTTCAAAGACATGCGTACTAAAATTCAAAGTTATTGGGAATCAAACAACTAAATACAATTAAATCCACCCAAAAATTATTAAGTAAAGGATTTTTAGATTGTATGGATGAAATAACAGGAATTCTAAAAATTATTTGGGGTAGCAAAAATAAGCATATCCCCAAAATAATCCATATCATGTTTTTTAGATTTTTTTATAGAGTATACAATTAAAACTATTGGTAAAATACAAGTTATAAAGAAAAATATTCCTAAACTAATAATAGCCTGAATTGTAATCATAGTGTCTTATAATAATGGCCATTTAAAATCGAATACAATAGAAACAATACCTAATATTATTAATATTGTTGAAATCGTACGAACAATATATACAGTATTTTTTATTCCAATTGAATCTATAGTGTTTCCAAAAGGAAATATAAAAAATGTTAATCCTAATACTAAAGTCAAAATTTTAGATACAATGATATATTCAGGGTATAAAGCAACCTGCATGATAATTACAAATATACTTATTGCTATAATTAATCCAAAGAAGTATTTATATTTTTTCCAATAATTAAAATATCTTTCTCCCTTGTTTTTACAATCGTCACTACAAAAATCATCTTCTATATTTTTTTTGTTGCAATACTTACATTTTTTCATAATTTCTCTCCTTTTGTATATCTCAATTAAATTATAGTGTAAATCTAAATATATTTTACTATTTTTATTTCAAAAATTAAATTTAAAGGTAAATATAAAATTGTTCTAATTAAAAACGTGATGTTCGTTAGTATTGTTTACTTTAAAAAATCATAAATTTGTATATAATAGATCCAAAAAATTATAATTTATTAATATTTAATTAGATAAACTCTCAAATTATTTACATCAAAAGATATTGGTTTTGTACCTATAGGACATTTTATCAAGTGTGAAAGTATTGGTGAAGTAAATGAATTATTAAAAAAATTGGGTAAAGAAAATGCTCAAATATATAGAGACTTTCAAAACATGATATTGTTTGATGCTCTTATCTATAATATTGATCGTTACTTTGGAAATTTTTGTTTTCTAATTGATAATAAAACCATGAAAATTAAAGGATTAGCGCCCATATTTGATAACGGATCGAGTCTTTTTTCAAGCTTAACCATTGGAGACTTTTTAGAAATCAACAGCATGACAGGTTTAAATAATTATGCAAAAGATAAATTGAATTCTTTCTATGGAATTTCGTTCGATGTATTAGTACAAAACATATGTTCAAAAGATATGATCAATGATTTAAAAAAATTAAATAACTTTCATTTAAAACGCTATGATAACTATAATTTATCAGATATAAGACTAGATAGAATTGAAGATTTTATTAATAAAAGAGCATTAGAATTAATAGATATTCTAAATGAAGAAAGTTTTAAATAAAAAAAAGAACATCATAACATATAAAATATGATGCTCTTTTTAAGGAATATTCTCTATACAACTTATAGCATATCGTAATTTTCAACATTTTTAATTAAAAGATTAAAAGTTTAAAAGTTTAGATAACTCCACAAATTTAATAAAGATATTCACCTACCAACAATCTAAATGTACATTAAATAATGACAATATTCAACAAATATGCTTTAATTTCAAAATTTGAGAAAACATTGTTAAAATCATGATTATTTCACATTTATCTATTATGCAACTCGTTCAATTTCACCCTCGCAAATGCATGAACAAAAATATATTCAAATGTAATATCATAAGTACATAAATCAATATAATAAATTTGATAAGAAAAGACATAATTCAAAGATACAGCAAAATATTTATTATTTTCTATACAAGTATATTTGTTCAATTTCTTATCGATAGAAATTCCATTATATTCCTTTCCATACATTTAGTTATTTTGCTTATTGCTCTTTCTATTATGTTTGATTTTTTTATTTATATCTCTCGTTTTATTAAATTCTGATCTACTGATATAATCCAAGTTTTCAATGCGTAGATTGATCTTATTTCCATCACGATAAATAATAACTCCATCATCACCAACTGCAATAATCTTTTCTCTGTCACCAAAATATTTGTAAACTAATTTTGCTAATAAATACTTCTTTTTATCTATAAAAACATAAAGCAATCCATTATCGTTTCTAGTTCCTTTTAATCTAGTTGTTCTATTCTTTTTTATTCCTGCAGTAATATTAGCTCTAAATAAATTTCCTATTCTTGTAATTTTATAAACAAACTTATCATTCCTATAAAATTCAGTTGCTTTTAAAGAGTTTTCTTTTTCAGTATACTTTTTCAAATCATTGTATTCTTCATCATAATTAACTTCATAATCATCAAGAATAAAATCATTTTCTTCATAGTAAGCTTTTATTGTATCCTTTCTATCTTGGATTGTTCTATAAGGATAATAAAAAACAAATTTATGCAATTTTTCATAAGTAAGAAGTTTACAGAATTTACCATTCTTCTTAACTATCCAATATTCAACAACATCGAATTTATGATTCTTACCCATGTTATTGTCCTCTCTTTTCTTATCATGAACACAGTATCTTTTTAATATCATTATAAAATAATTCTTATTATTGTACTAATGATTTTCATTAATTATCTTTAGAATAATAAAAAACATATAATAATACTCCTAATGATGAAATATCATTATATGTTTTTCTTTTTAGCTTTTTTCCTAAATAGCATTTTAGAACAACTGTTTAACTTGAATTTAAATATTTATTTTTTAATTTTAATATTTACTATTATTTTTTCAATGATATGAGTTGCTCTTTAGAATTTATTTTTGAAATATTATAGAAATAATCTTCCTGTGTCTTAAATTCTTTTCTGCTTAATTGTTCTTTAATAGTTCCATCTTGAATGTAGAGCAATCTAGAAGCAAACGACCCAACCATAACATCATGTGTAACCATAATGATTGTTTTTCCCTCTTTTTCATTTAAATTTTTCAAAATTGCCAATAATTCACTTGTATTTTTACTATCCAAATTTCCAGTTGGCTCGTCAGCAATAATAATACTTGGTTTATTAACTAAAGCTCTAGCTATTGCAGTACGCTGTTTTTGTCCTCCAGAGCATTCATCTGGATATTTATTTAAAAGACCTTCGATGCCAAGATTTTTAGCAATTTCATGCACTCTTTTTTTTATTTCACTATTTTTTACTTTGTTCATTGATAGTGGAAATGCAATATTTTCTTCCAATGTTAAATAATCCAATAAATTATATTCTTGAAAAATGAATCCAATTTCTTTACTCCTAAAATTGCCTATTTCTTCATCACTCATTTCTAGTGTTGATTTTCCAAATAATATAACTTGTCCCTTACTAGGAGTATCCATTGTTGAAATACAATTAATAAAAGTTGTTTTTCCTGATCCAGATGTCCCCATCACGCAAATAAATTCTCCTTTTTCTATTGACATAGAAATATTATTTAATGAAATTACTGGATTATCTGTCATTTCATCATAAACCTTACTAATATTTTTTACCTCTATTATAATTTCATTCATAGCTAGACCCCCCTAAAAAATTGAGTAGTTACTTTGTAAGATATATACATTGAAATAAGTAAATTTAATATAAAATAACCAATAATAAAAGCAATTATTAAAATTGAAATTCCATCATATACATAAAATCTTCCCAATGTGGATATCATATATGTCATTGGTAAAATAAATAATATACCATACATAATTAGTGTTTCTTCTTTTATAAATTTTTTTTGATATTTTTTTGTAATTCCTAATTTATAAATACAATTTTGATTCTTTACATTCTTTTTTGATATAATTAAATTTTTATAAGTGATACAAAATACAATCATTGGTATTATAATAATGTAGGCAATAATCATTCTGTACATTTCGATTAAATTATTTAAGTTGAAACAAATTAATGTTGTTATTATTATTGAAATAAGTATCAATAACTCTAAAAATATTCCTATATATTTAAATTTTAGATATAGTTCTCCAAAAACGACTAGTCTTTGACTATTATTTAACCATTTGGATGCTTTTAATATTTCAATATATTCTGGGGAAAAATATCTTACTGTTCCATATCCACCAAGTGCTCCAATAACACTAAATACTATATATCCTGATGCAATATGCTCTGTTGTAAACATCATTACAAGTCCTAAAATAAATAAAATAGGATATATCTTACTCGTTATTTGAAAAACATTCTTTTTCCTATAATTCTTTTGTCTCGTATTTGACATCATACTAGTCAACCTACCACGATATACATATCCAATATTTAAAACAAGAGAAATAAAAAGCATCATCAATAACATATAAATAGCTTGATAAAATGATTGATTGATAATTTTAATATCATAAACATAATGTAATTTATAATATATGTTTTTAAATATTACCGGTGTTAATTTATATCCCAAAGCAATTCCCAACGTTCCAAATAATATATACATAAATATACTTTGATAAAATTGATAAAAAATCATTTTCTTCAATGTCAATCCATGAAAAACTAACAACGACATTTCTTTATTTTTTGCTTCTAAAACATACATATTTGTATAAATCATGAGACAAACACTAAAAATTAGTACTAATAATGTTGTTGCTGATCCCATATACATTTTATCAACACTTGTTGTGTCTAATTGCAAATATGGATCATATAACATAGCCAGAAAAACAAAACATATAGCTGCAACTAATGTAATTGTCAATCCGTAAATTATCATTAAATTCTTTTGTTTAAAAAGATTATTTAATGCCAACTTCATCATATTCACCTACTTTTAAGAAATTTCTGAAATTTTATATTTTTTATTTGTATAAACATTTTCTAAATTCTTATCATCTAAAATCTTCAACATTCCATACGCATCGTTATAAATTTCCATTTGTTTTTTATTCTTCACAAAAAACATATATTCTTCCCCTTCTTTTGCTTGGAAATATGCATCTGGTACAACTTCAATATAACAACTTTCTTTCATTTTATCAGGGATAGATTTTAATTTATTTTTATCTAAACATGTATCTTTTGGATAATTAACATATTCATTAATTCCACTTCTTCCACCATCTCTATATATTTCTATATCACCTGTTACATCACCTTTAATGGTTGATTCAATTGAAATTGACATTAATGTTTTAATCTTCCCATTTTCATATATTTCTACGTCTTTAAAATTTTTTATTTTTCCAATAAAACAATAATCAACTTTTTCTAACATATCCTTTGGATTTGTTTCTTTGTATTTTTTACTTACTCTTTTTATTCCTGAACATTTTGAATCTGTATTCATATAAATATTATGATGTTGAGAATTATTCTTACTGTTTCTAGTAGTCCCTACTCCACAACCTGTAAGTAATAAAACTGTAAATAAAATAATTATTTTTTTCATATAGTTAGCTCCTTATTATTAATTTATCTTATTTTTAATTATTGTTAATACTTCTAAACCATTTATAACTATTCCTTTTCTTTTTATATAAATTACTGCATTTATCAAATCTTGATTAAAAAATTTCGATTCAATAGTTATAGAAATAAAATCTCCATTTTTTCGAATAATTTGTACCCATAATTTGTTTTTTCTTTCAAACAAATTTAAATATGCAATAGTTCTATAGTTAACAAAAACTATATTTCCTGTATCATCTCCACATAATAAATATTTAAGCATTATAATTAAATATTTTTTTATTCCAAAATTTAATGGGGTATATATACCTTGATTACTTATTATCCAATAATATTTTTTTGTCATTATAATTTGAAAAAATGCTAATACTACACTTAAAACTAAACCAAATACTAACGATTTACATGCATTACCTATAATGACACCTAATAATACACTTATTATAATTATTATCATTAATATTTTTCTCTTAATTCTTTGACCTATTAAATATATTTCTGGCGTATTTTTCATAATAATTTTCTCTTTTTAAATCAACTCGTCCTATACAATAATGGTAAAAAATTAAGATATCTAACATGTTTGTTGAACTTGATAAACAATATAGGAATAAAAAATAATAGGAATAATATAGCAAATTCAATATTTTTTGTTACAACTAAAATAACTAAAATTATAAAAATTGGTATCAAATTTAAAATTAAAACATCCATTCCATATCGATAACTCGATCGTTCTTTTTCTTTTATATAGTCATTTCTTACTGATTTATTTATAATATAATTATTCATTATACCATCTCCCTTTCTCAAATTAATTATACATTAGGAAAATTTTTATACATGTATTTAGGCACATCTAACCTAAATATGGCATAACTTACTTTATTAGTATTAAATAATATCATTCAAAAATTTAAAAAAATAGTTAATATCAATTTTTAACTTTTACTTATGCATAATAAGAAACGATAGAACATAGGAATGTATTTTTTGTTAAAAGATCAAACTTGCAAAACGTAATATCTATATATAAACACTATCACAATTTAAGAAAGGTGTTTCTTCTTTATCTAAGAATTTCATATGAATTTGAGTAAAGAAAAGAGATAGCTTTCGCTATCTCTTAAGCCTCTCCATTATTGACATGGAGCCTGAACTCAAGCCACACTATTTGATAATCAAAATATGAGAATCCCCTCTTTATTTTAAATTATATATTTACTCAATATCAATATCAATAACTAATTTCAATGTATAAATACTTGCCACATTTTTTAAAGAGTAATCTGTTGTAAAATATTCAATTTTTTTATATAAAGTATCTGTAATTTTATATTCTTTTAAATCACCTATTATCTCCATAATTATGAAATTATTTTCTTGATGAATTCCTAAACTTAACCCTGTTTTAGAATTTAAATTATCTTTAAAACTATCTAACAAGTAAATAATTAAATCACAAAATTCATTCGTATCGTAAATAGGATTTTCACATATAAATAACGTGTTTTTTAAAAAAATATCATCATACATAAACTCATGTATTTTTGAACTTAAAACAAAGTCAAAATATGGATTATTAGTATTTATTGCAGTTGAAAATCTCTTAACTTTTGAAATATATTGTTCTAACATAAAATTTGCTTTATCTATTTGATTTGACTCTAAGTATTTCTTTACACCTATTAATATATACATCATTCTATGTTCTGTTTCGATGATTTCATTATACATATATTTCATTTTACTATAATTTTCTTCACTAAAATGATTTTTTTGAAGCTTAAGCTCATATTGTAGTCTCTTTTCATTATCAATCTGTAATTTTCTAAATATAAATAGAAACAAACCACTTATAACAATAAGGGATATTGTTAATGAAATACCTTTTTTCGTAGAAAAAGCACCTGTTAATAACGTTTCTAATAATACAGCAATAGTATATTCAATCGTTAGACATAATAATAGGATAGCCCATCCATTCTTCATTGTTAAAGAATCATAAAAATATCGTTTAAAAATACAAGCAAATATTATAAAACATAACAAAATAAATTTAGATAATATTGTACAGAATACATAATAATTTTTTGTATAAATTTCTAATGTGCTAATATTAAATATAAAAGTTGTAACAAGCATTGACAATAAGTTTGCCAAGTATAAAAATATTCCTGCTATAGAACAAATAATAATTTTTTCAAACAAACTTTCTGTTTTTAATTTCAATAAAGAGATAAATAATGTTGCAATTACAATAAATATCAACAACTGATCAAATGTATTGTAGTAATTTGAAATAGATATTTCAAAAAAACAAATTATCGTTGTTATTAAAATATACATTTTTTTCCTCTTAACATTGAAATAATATGCCATGAATGAACTCAATAATAGACCCTCTAAAAAATTTATAAAATAATTATATATTGTCATCGTAAAAAGTGCTCCTTGTATTTTTGTATAACATTATTTTTAAATTTTCTGCCTATATTAAATTCTTCATTATTTTTTAAAATAATAGTATTTTTTTCTATTTCCTTAATATAATCTAAATTTACTGAAAATGATTTTTGAAATTGTACAATTGTTTCTGTTCCCAAAGTATCCAAGATATTTCTCATAGTTGATCTATAGCAATATTCTCCATTTTTAGTATATAAAGTAACATCATGTCCACTGGATTCTATAAAATAAATATCTTTTAAAAATAGGTTTGTTTTTCTTCCATGAAAATCAAAAGTAAATAATTGCATTGTTTCTTTTAAATACGTCTTTAACAAAATAAACATTTCTTCTAAATCTTGTTTTAAATATGACTTTCGTACAAAATAAAATGGTCTAACTGAAAGCGACGAAAACACTAAATCATCTCTTGATGATACAAAGATAATTATAGGATTCGCTTCAGAAACTAATAATTTCTTTCCTATATTTATTCCGTTTATTTCTTTTAAATCAATATCCAAAAAAACAATATCATAGGTTTTATCTAAAGTATTATTAAAAAAATTATTATTTATAATATCAATCTCATACCTAGTGTACAATCTTTCAATAAACTTTTTTACATATTGTTGAAGTTCACTAGAAAAATCAACATCATCATCTACAATTGCTATATTCACTATATTCTACCTCTCACTATATCATTATTAAATATAATTTTATCATAATTATTGACACAATTAAATACTTTCGCATGCAATCCTAACGATACATTAATACATTGATTTAATAATTTTTTTGATATCAACCACTAATAGAGTAATTGTTAACTCTTGTAGTAACCATAAAAACCAGTATTGTTGTCCTCACTTTTCTTATCATGATCAAGTTATCTTTCTAATATCATTATAAAATAATTTCTATTATTGTACTAATGATTTTCATTAATTATCTTTAGAATAATAAAAAACATACAACAATACTCATACTAATGAAATATCATTATATGTTTTTCTTTTTAGTTTTTTCCTAAATAACATTTATAATCATTATTTAGCTTTAATTATTCTATTTAATAATATTCTATTTGATATTTAGACATATCTATAGATATTATTGTTGCATATATATCTAATAATAATGCAACACTTTCATGAGTATACACATTGCGAAGTACTCTTAAACTGCTTTTAAAATTTTGATTTAATTGATTCAACTAATAAATTAGCCTTTTCTACGTTTAGATAATGATCATAATGATAATCTTTTAAAAACATTGTTAAATGTGGTCTTGCAATACCTAACTCATTACAAAAAGTAGTAAGATTAAGATATTGTTTAACATCATTTAAATAACTTCTACATTCACTTTTAGATAACATACTTAACACACTCCTTACCAATTTACATAATCAAACAATTCTCTTTCTGATTCTTCAAAATCATTAAATATTCTATTAAATGCAAATTCTGTTTTTATTATCTTATAGGTTGCTTCTGCTACTGCATTATCATATGGACATCCTTTAGCACTAAGTGACCTATCTATTTTAAAAGTATCTAGTACTTCATCTATAATATTATTTTTAAATTCATTTCCTCTGTCTGTATGAAATATTTCAATTTTATTTAAATCATATTTTATTGTAGTTATTGCTTTTCTAACCAAATAAGCATCCTTATGTTTTCCTGCTGCATAGCCTACAATTTCCCTGTTATATAGATCTAACATTAAACATATGTAGTTCCATTTTCCTGCAACATTGACATAAGTTAAATCACTTACAATTACTTTCATTCTTTCTTCTTGATTGAAATTTCGTTTTAACTTGTTATCTATTTTATCGTTATTGCATGTCTGTTTATGCACTTTATATTGTTTGACTGTGTACGTTGATACAAAGCCATTTTCCTTCATGATACGTCTAATTCGTCGCTTACTGGCTATAATACCTTTTTTCTTTAATTCAACTTTGATTTTTCTAGATCCATAGTTATTACGACTATTTTTAAATATTTCTTTAATATGTTGTGTTAGTTTTTCTTCTTCTGCGTTATATTTTTTTGCAGGTTTATTTTTAGCGTAATATAAAGATGAGCTTGAAATATTGAGTAATTTACACATCGCGCTGATTGGATATTTATACGAATTGAATAAAATAACATTTATTTTCGTCCCATAATCAGCGCTGTTTGCTTTAAAATGTCATTTTCCATTTTTAATCGTTGATTTTCTTTACGAAGTTTGATTAATTCATTTTCTTCAGGAGTTCTGTTATCTTCTGCTTTAAATGAACCTGAATTATTGTATTTATTGATCCATGATGATAAAGCCGATGGTGTTAACTCATACTCTCTTACAAGTTTAGCCCTTGGTTTTCCACTATTATACAATTCAACAATTTTCTTTTTTAATTCATCAGTGTAATTTCTTCTTTCTCTTGCCATTTTGGTTACCTCATTTCATTTTTATTTATTATAAACAGTTCTCTTTAGAATTGTCCAATAAAGTGTAACCTATCCAAAATTATTTCGTCATACTATAAGAGTAACCTTCGAAATTAATGTTATTTCAAAAGACTTTGTCGTGAAACTTTTTTGAAAAGAATGTATTTGAAAACATAGAGAAAAATAATGTAGAAAACATTGTAAGAATTGATAAAAATGTTGGAGATAATATTGAAGAAAATATTGAAAAAGAGGATGTATATTATGTTGACAAAATAAACATTGTTTTTGACACAATGAAAAGAATTGATATAAATGGATATAAGATGATAATGATAATTTTTAATCAGTATTTTTATGAAATGTATTTTGAATTGACAATAGTTGATGGACTTCATTTAAAAGAATATGAATTTAAGTAGAATAGTAAGGAGGATGTAAAACAAAAAGTTAAAAATTAGAAAAAGGTGCAAAAATAAAAAGGACAACTTAATGTCCTTTTTGCTAACGGCAATAATATATTCTACACTTCGAAATTTTGGATTGAGAATTTTTTTCTAATATAGTTTTTCTGTCATATTCGCGCTGTTTAAACTAGACGCAAATTTGATTTGATTAATTTTAAACAATAACTATCCTAGTGCTAAATACACTAGTTTTTTGCCATCAGCAAATTAATTTTACCACAAATTAGAAATTTTGAAAACAGGAAAATAAGCAAGTCGTTTTTATTTTCTTATTTTTAAAAAGTTTAAAACGTTTAAAAGATTGAAAAGAAAAAAAGTAATCACCAGCCTGGAAAGTTTGTGATTACTTTTCTATGTAATACGATAAACTAATCAGAGCAATCTTTTTACTCCTCTTATATTTTATTCTTTTATTTTAATTTTTCAATGAACGGGATTTTTATTCTTGAAATTAGTCCTAAAAGTTATATAATCTATACCCCCCACCAAATTGGCTAATATTTTTTGGCTATTCATAACTTCTGTTTCGACGCCTTCTGGGCAAATTACATTACTTTGCTAATAGTTAAAATTTAAAAGGAGAATAAATGCAAGATGTAAATTATTCTCCTTCTATAAATAATAGATCTTAAAAATTATAATAGTATTTTTATTAAAATTTATTCATCCATTAGTTTTTTAGCATAATTGTATACTTTTTCACCATTCATCATTCCATAATCTTTCATATCAATAACATCTACTGGAAGTCCTGGATTGACTTTGGCAGCTTCTTCTTTAATTTTTCCTAAATTGAATCTAACTTGTGGGCCAAGTAAAACACAATCCACAGTTGAAAGTCTGTTAATTCCATCAGACATTGGAAGAGCAAAGATTTCTACTTCATCTCCTACTTTTTCTGCTGCTTGTTCCATTTTTGTTACTAATAAACTTGTCGACATTCCAGCCGAACAAACTAACATGATTTTTTTCATTTGAAATTCTCCTTTATCTTTTATCTACTATAATAAGTTTATATTTTTTAAGCAATTTAATCTACTCGAATTCAAATTTTGTAATTTGTTTTCAAATATTATCATTTATAACAAAAACTATTAAATTTATTTTCATAAATAACTTACCCTTTTCGATTTCATACAAAATAATTTGTAAATTAACAACTTCAATTTGTACATTTTAATCTTATACTAAATGATTTCTATTTTTAACATCTAGAATGCCAAGCAGTAAAACAACAAGTATTATAGTAATATAAAAAATCATTTCAATGAGTGCAAATATATTTTATTTATTTGTGTATAATGTTGTTAAAATAAAAAGCAATATTAAAAATAAATAGAGTAACTAAAAAATCGTGGGGATTTCTCAAGCTATAAATAATCCAGGGGCATTATACCGAACCGACTTTGTTGGACAAAAAATAATTAATTTAATGATAAGGCTTGATTCCTAATTTGTAAAGGAGTTAAGCCTTTTTTCTTTACTGTAATTTTAAAATTATTATGATAAGGAATATGATCTATCATCGCTTGTTTTAAATTATCTAATGATTCAAATGTATTTTCAAATCCATAAAACATTTCATTTTTCATTTTCCTTGTCATTCCAACGGTTTGATCATTCATGCCTACTATGATCGCTATGTCGATATCTTTGATCGAAATCATACCATCAGAATATTACGCTTTAAATGCCCATCTTGTAATTCTACCCATGCTGTCCTGATTGAAGATACGATTCCTTATTCTATTGTTTCTTTTGATATCATCATTGATGTTTTAAAAAATAAAGATTTTTTATCGTCTTCTCATGTTTCCTTTATTATTGATTATATTTCTTTTTTTTGGAGGTAGACTCTCTATTGTTACTGTATCCAATGTTCTCAAGGATCTTAAATCTCCAAATGCAACCTTAGCTTTATCATTGTAGATGACAAATCAAAAAGAAGAATGAACACTACCATCGTTGAAAACAGAAATAAGACTATTAAACTTATCAAACATGCTTCGAATGGCTATCTGAACTGGGAAAGATACCGTAATTGTATTCTCTACACTTTAAATGATGATACGACATACTATTTTACATGTATAAGAAAGGACAAAAATTAAAATGAAAAAAGTATTTACACTTGTTATTGATGAAAATAATGAACCAATTATTGTCGAAGAAGATGTAATTTTAGAAGATATTCTTAATAGTCTGGCATCGATTTCTAAGCGAATAGATGATATACAGCTGGCTCTAATAAAAAATGATGATGTTGATACATCGTCAGATTTAGATATTTCCAAAATTGACTTCTAATGTATAAAAAAACGTGGGGCAAAATTTGCCCCACATCATTTGATGGTATATTAAATTATCCGGTGCTTAGAGGTTCGCTCTAAATTATTAGGCGGAGT
>NZ_JAJDKA010000051.1:0-21030 GCF_020589945.1 Faecalibacillus sp. MSK20_93
AATATTTTAGAGGGAATACTGATTCCACATCAATATCCCCCTTAATAATTTAGAGCGAATTTCGCTAAAGCACTCGATTATTTAGAGCGCCCTTAATGACTTAATTCTTTGCTTTTTTGGAGGTTTTTATAATGAATATTGTTTTAGTTGATGATGATATTGAATTTTCTAATAAATTAAAAGTTGATGTTAAGTCGTATTTTAAACAGCTAGATGAAAGTATTGATTTTATTATTTTAAATGATTCATTTGATACAATAAAGGACATTGATCAAATTGATCTCATTTTTTTAGATGTTGATTTGAACTTTGAAATGAATGGGATTAATATAGGAGCTTATTTGAAATCTAAGTTTCCTAAAATAATTATTGTATTTGTATCCATGCATGAGGATTTTGTTTTTCCCGCATTATCTATTGGTTTTTTTCAATTTATAAGAAAAACAAAATATGATTTTGATATTATAAAAGTTTTGAGACAAATAGAGGCTTATTTAAAAGAAAATTTAAAAAAGATATGTATTAAAATGGATGGAAGAAGCCATATTGTTAGATTGAGTGATATAAAATATATTATGTCAATAGGTCATGATCTATATATTAGTACATATAAGAAGGAATATTTGATATATTCATCTTTAAAAAAATTTATGGATCAAATATCTTTTGATGAATTAGTTCAAATTGAAAGAAGTCTAGTAGTTAATCTTAATTTTATTAAAAGAATGAATAAAACAAGTGTTATAACATTAAATGATGAAGAATATTTTGTTGGTCGAAAATATCAAGATGAGCTAGTAAGAAAATATGAGGAGTTTCTTTTAAGATGATTTTTTTTGATATTATTATGACGTTGATTGAAGATTTCATCCTTGCTTATTTTGATTTTAAAATATTAAATATTATTAATAACAAGTTAATTATTATTTTAACACTTATCTGTACATTAGTTACTTTTGTATTTAATAATTTGCTATTAAATAATTATTGGTTAATGATTATTTTGATTGTAATTTTTACTTTCATATCCTCTTTTTATGATAAAAAAAGAAATTTAATATATTTTATTGTACCAGCAATACTGATAATAATTCTACTTTTTTCTAATACAGTGTCTATTATTTTTGTTTCCACAATATTTTTCATAAATCCAATGCAAATTTCTTCTAATAATATTTACATTATTTTCTTATCTTTTTTATCAAGAATTGTATTTTTAGCTTTATCTTATTTATTTAGCTATTATGATAATAAATATAGATTGAATAAAAACAGATTATTAGTAGGTAATTATTGGTGGTCGTTTTGTTTATTTGTTTTATCTTTTTTAGGAGTGTATACATTATTATTTGAAATGATTTTTTATCATATGGTAAATTCTGCTAATATGTATAAATTATTATTTCAATTAATTGTTATGTGTTGTTCATTTTTTATATTTTATTTTAATATTCAAAAAGAATATCAAAACAATCTCATTCTGAATGAAGAATTGGTAAAAAGTAAGTATGCGGCAGAAACCTATGAAAAGATTAATAAGCTTTCTTATCAAATGCTACAAGAAAAACATATGATGTGTTATATTTTGATGTCCTTTAAGCATTATTTAGATACGAATAATTATGACGCAATTGAAAGACTGATAGAAACACAATTAAATAAATTTGATTTTTATAAATTTTCTAATTTTACAGGTATCAAATTATTTGATGAAGAAATTGTTAAATACTTTATTTCATTAGAAAATGATGGCTTTTCAATAAAGAAAGTTATCACGATAAATAATACAAGAATTTTAGAAAATGAAAATTTTGTTAAAGAGATAAAGGCAATCCTAAAACAAATTACTGAGTTTTGTTTAGATAATAAAACTTTTGAATTTTATCTATATGAGGTCAATGAATTTGTAGTTTTAAAGATTTTGACATTATGCACAGATAAAGTATTTAAATTTAATGATAGCTATGATGAAAGTGTTGTGGAAAAAAGAAAACTTCAAATAAAAAATGATAATATAGAGATAAAAGTACTTTTTAAAATAAATTAATGAATTTTCTATTTTATTTTCTCAAAATTATATTTTATAAAGAAAAATTAGATATGAATTTTGAATGTGGGTTTAATTTAAAAACTGTTTAGTACATATTGTATATATAAGTAATTCACTTTTTTACTTTAAGTGAGTTGCTTTTTTTTTTGGTTAAATTAGAGCAATACCTTCTATAATTATTAGTCTTACTTTCTTTTTATTTTCCTCCATTAGTCGAAGGAGGAAAAATAGAAATGCAAACAATAATTGTAAATTTGAAATCATTATATCCAGAATACTATACGGAGGATATGCTTATTGAAGTTGCGACAGATATATTAGAAATCATTGACAAGTATGAACATATTGAATCAGCATATGATAGAAAATTAAGATATCATAAAGTATACTATTCTCTAGAAAGAAGTCCATATGTTGAAATACATAGGGAGGATTTTAATAGGAAAGATACAGTATATTTAGATAATATGGTTCATGATGATCTTTTGAAATTAATTATAGAAGGGATTAACAATTTGACCATAGTACAACGTAAAAGAATATATAAAAGATTTGTAGAAGGAAAATCATTACAGGTAATAGCAAAAGAGGAAAATTGTACAAAACAATCAGTATTCAAGTCAATATCTAAAGCATTAGATAAACTAAGAATAATATTAGAAAAAAATGGATATGATGTAGCAGATTAAAATCTATAGAGTAATTGTGATTATTAATAATACAATCATGATTACTCTTTTTTTATATGTTAATTATAGAAAATAAAAAAGTTATTTTTTTTTGAGGTGACAAATGTTGCTTTTTTCTCCTTATAGATGAAAAGAAACTTTCTTTGAAATATAAGGAGACTTTTTTAGAGTACATTGAAAATAGAATAGTAATATCGGTAACGTTACTTATATTTAAGCCCAATCATGAATACGCCATGACCAATATATATTGAGAGCGAGTAATATTTGATGATAATCATAGGTGCTGCTATGAGGCGATGACAATATAAGAATATAATGATACGCATAGTGTTCGCATGAGTAATTAAATTTGCCGCACGCAAAACACTATTGAAGGTTAGAACCCTTTGAGAACATATAACGCCTTGAAGATTATGTGGGACTCGTGGAATTGCATGGCAAAGCAATCTACTGATATTACAATTAACTAAAAGCAACTTTACTGTTGCTTTTAGTTATACATAAAAAAGAAGGTGATGAAGTTGATAGAAAACATAGTAAGAGGAGAAATCTATATGGCTGATTTAGATCCATGTATAGGTAGTGAACAAGGTGGTATTAGACCTGTTGTGATTATTCAAAATAATACTGGCAATAGATTTAGTACAACTACTATTGTTGCACCGATTACAACAAAATTAGGCAAAGCATATTTACCAACACATTTGGTTATAAGTAAAAGAACAGGAATTTATAAAAAATCTATGATATTACTTGAACAAATAAGAATCATTGATAAAAGTCGGCTGTTAGAAAAACTAAGTATTTTAGAGGATCAGGAAATCGATTTAATGGATAGGTCTTTACGAATAAGTATTGGTTTAAATTAATGTACGATTAATAAATTTGCACATTTGTATGTGAATAAACATCTTAATAAACTAAAGGAGAAGTCAGAAAATGAATATAGTAAATGATTGGGAAAAACAAATTCTAACAGCACAGGATATTGCACGAATTTTTAAATGTGGCAAGAATCTAGCTTATAAAATTATTGAAAGTAATGACATGAATGCTGTTAGGATTGGTTCGACAATACGAGTATCTATGAAATCTTTTAATGAATGGATTAATAATAAAGGTTTTCTTTTAAATAACGAAGAAACATTTGATAATCAAGTTTATACATTAGAAGAAATAAAAGATATCTTAAAAATTGGAAGAAATTCTTCTTATAATTTGTTAAATGAAAATTACTTTAAAATCATTAAACTAGGAAAAATTGTAAGAATATCTAAAAAATCATTTGATAACTGGCTTAATAAATAGAATTAGGAGGAACAAATGTGGAAATAACAAAAAGAAAGTACATTACTACGATTACTTACGACAAAATATGTAATGGAGTAAAAAATTCATGTAGAGAAAGCTTTTTTGATAAGAAATATGTCGATATTAGAGTAGATGAAATCAATAATTGTGAATATGATAAAGAATATAAGATAGATCAAAATACATTATTTTTAGATTTTATTGATATTTATTTAAAGAAAGTTTCTTTAAAGAAAGATACTTATAAAAAGTATGAATTTTATGTGAGTTTGACACGAAGATATATCATGGATTATTTTGAAGATATTTATATAAAGAATATAACACAAACATTTATTGAAAATTTAAGTATACAGGTAAATAATCAAGTTTCAAAGTATGGCAATAAGGAAAAAGTAATTTCTAAAACATTAAAAAATGATATAAAGTTTTTTTTCAATAAATTATTTAAATATGCTACGGATATGAATTTATATGATGTTAATCCTATGCAATATTATAAAGTACAAAATGATTCTAATCGTTATTTAGTTGAATGGGATTTTGATACTTTAAATACTATTTTTGAATTATGTAAAGGAACAAGATTACATATGTTCTTGCATTGTTTTTTTGGAACTGATTTAAAGATGAATGAAATTTTGGCTTTAAAATGGGATGACCTTTATATTGGTCATAAAAACATCAAAAAAAATAATTGTTATGCTGTAGTGAATAAAAAATTAAAAAGAAAGAAGATATCCTACATTAATGAACATAGAGAAAATATTATTAAGCAATTTGATCCGAAAATAAATGATGAGGGTAATACTAGGCTTGTCATTTATAAAATTGAAAATAGTAAGAAAATCCATATTCCTATTAATGTAGCCAAAATGCTAATAAAATGGAAAGAAGTAGAAGGTAGAAAATGTCAAATTTCCTATGAAGAATATGAAAATAATGGCCTCGTTTTTTCACTGATTAATGGTAAAGCGTGTGAAGATAGGATTATCAATAAAGAATTTGATAAATTAAAATATGAAAATAATTTACCAGATGTAAAGATGAGCAAGTTGGAATTCTTTTCTAAGGAAAGAATTATATATAAGGAAGAGGTAATGACTATTAGAGATTTTTATTACAGAACGTTATTTTATGATTATTCAGAATATTTTGAAATTGGATACATCAAAGGTGGATTATCGTATAATAACAATATAATACCTATAGGTACAAATTATCGAAGTGTGAATTTAAAAGATATAAACGTACCTAAGAAAAAGGAAATAGATTTATCAAAAATGATTTCATTAATAAAAAATAATTCAAGTTTATCAAATGAATTGACAAGTATACTCAAAGAGTAGAACTTGTCTTTTTTATAATCGCACGTTGGTTAAAACATAATGTTTTCCATAGAATATGGATATAGGAGGAGATAGTAATGGCATCAATTACAAATAGAAAAGGAAAATATTATGTTGTTTATTGGTTTGATTCATTTGATGGAAAAAGAAAACAAAAGTGGGAGCAATGTGAAAACTATGAAGAAGCAATCTTTAAAAAAAAGAAGATTGAAGATGAAGTAAATAATCAAGTGTTTTTAGCTCCAAGTAATCAAACAATCAGAGAATTTTTAGAAACGTTTGTTGAGCTATATGGTACAAAGCATTGGGGGTTTAATAATTATAAAGCTAATACAGGTTTATTGAATAACTATGTTTATCCACTTATAGGTGATAAAAAAATACAATCATTTTCAACGTTAAATGTTGATCAATATATTAATAAACTGACTAAAACTAAAAATGTGAATTATGGTGTAAGAAAAAATGCACCTCAATATGTATCGCCTAACACAATAAAATCAGTAGTAAAATTATTAAGATGTGCATGGCGACAAGCTCTTAGATGGGAAGTTGTAAAGAAAAATGTGTTCATTGATTGTAATTTACCTTATTGTGAATCTAAGGAAAGAGAAATATGGACAGCAACAGAAATACAGCATGCTTTAGAAATATGTGAAGATCAAATATTATATTTGTGCATAAACTTGTCTTTCTCTTGTTCACTGAGAATAGGTGAATTATTAGCACTTACTTGGGATAATGTATTTATCGAAGATGAAGATTTTGAAAAAGACAATACTAGATTAATTATAGATAAACAATTTGTTAGAATTGATAAGGAAATGATAGGTGTTTTAACAAAGGATGAAATCTATAAACAATTTGATACACAACTAAAAAGAGAATGTAAAACAGTATTGGTTTTGAAATCACTTAAGATGAATGGCAAAGCAAGAACTGTGTGGATACCTCGAACAGTTGCTTATATGTTAAAAGAGTGGAAGAAAAAACAAAATGATATAAAAAAGAAACTTGGTAGTATCTATGATGATAACAATCTTGTTATTTGTTTTGAAGATGGAAATCCAATAGAAAAAACAAATATTGAAAAAAGATTTAAAAAGTTTATAAAAGTGAATAATCTACGAGAAGTAGTATTTCATTCTTTGCGACACTCAAGTGCAACTTATAAACTTAAATTAAGCAAAGGGGACATCAAAGCAACCCAAGGGGATACTGGTCATAAATCAGCCGATATGATAACTAAAAGATATGCACATATTATTGATGAAGATAGAAAAGTTAATGCTACAAAGTTTGAAGATGAATTCTATGCTTCTAAAGAAAATGAGGAAAAAGATGATGCATCAGAATTGGTGGATATACTAAAAAATAATGATGCATTAAGAGAACAATTGAAAAAAATGTTATCTTTATAAATGGACTACAGGTCCATTTTTTTCTTTGAATTTAAGGCTAAATTACTATAAAATTATTAAAAACAAGGGTTTTCCTAACAATGGCTGTCATAAGTGAGTTCGAATCTAACCGAGGATGAATTAGAAAACATAGTAAAATCAAGGCTTTTGAAGGAATATTTCAAACGAGAAAATTTGATGTTTTCTAACAGATTTCTAACAAAGACATAAAAAAACAGCAAAAAATAGATAAAATTAGAAAAATTATAAGAGACCAAGAAATCTTCAAAAGTGTTGGTGTATATAGACTTTAAGGGATTGGATAAAAAAATTAAACTAAAAAAATTGGTGGTTGTTAGCCTCCTAAGCGATAGATCGGGTGTTCGAATCACCTCGAGGACGCCAATATGATTAAAAAGTCTTGATTTTCAAGGCTTTTTTATTAATTGAAATTTGGCAATAGAAGTGAAAATAATAAATAAAAGTTGATAGAAAGAAATGTGTAATGTAGATGATTGTTTAAATAGTTCAATTAATTACAATAGATGAGGTTGAATATGATAATAGGTTTTTTATTTACTATAAAGGGTGCATTTAATATATTGAAGGGGTTAAACTATTTTATTTTCAAAGATAATTTTAAAATGATTCCTATGGAATTAACATCCGTATATAAATCACCTGTTAGTGTTCATGAAATTACGTATATATATTGTTATCAATCTATTCATCAAGGAACGAATGTAAAATATAAAACCAAAGGACATGATTATAAAAAAAAGTAGGAGATATTGACTTCTTTTATTATGATGAAAGATTGCATATTGTTTATGAAGATGAAGAATATGTTACTTCTTATATGATTTTAGGAATATTTTTATTTTTATTTGGATTAAGAATAATTTTTTTGTACATATAAAAGAGGATATGATATTCATTAAGATTTGATGCAAAAAAAGATTGTAGGACAGTATCTACAATTTTTTTTGTTCTAGTACTAGAACAAAACTCCTAATATTTATGTTTGTGTTCTGATATCAGAACACAAGATGCTGTTTGATGTTTTTTGTTCTATAATAAGAACATGAAATAATATGATATTTGTTAATTTTATTTATACACAAATATGATAAAATAAAGTCACAAGGGGGATTTGTATGGAAAAAGAATTGAACTGGGCAGTCATAGGAACAGGTGTGATTGCTAATGAAATGGCACAAGCTTTACAAAAGACGGATAAAACACTTTATGGAGTTGCCAATAGAACACAAACAAAGGCTATTGATTTTGCAAAGAAGTATGGTGTTAAAAAAGTCTATGATGAAATTGATGAAGTGTTTGATGATGAAAATGTTGATATTATTTATTTGGCAACATCACATAATACACATTATCAATTTATGAAAAAGGCGTTAGAACATGGGAAGCATTTATTCGTAGAAAAATCAATTACGTTAAATAGTCGTGAATTAGATGAAATGATGGCACTTGCTAAAGAGAAAAATTTAATTCTTGCAGAAGCCATGACCATTTGGCATATGCCAATCTATAAAGAATTATGGAAAATCGTGCAAAGCGGTGAACTTGGTAAAATGCAAATCATGACAGTAAACTTTGGAAGTTTTAAAGAATATGATATGAATAATCGTTTTTTTAATATGAATCTTGCTGGTGGAGCTTTATTAGATATTGGGGTTTATGCTCTTTCTGCAGTACGTAGCTTTATGTCTAAACAGCCAAATGAAATAGTAAGTCAAGTGAGGTTTGCACCTACAGGATCTGATGAACAAGCAACGATTTTACTTAAAAATGAAGATCAACAAATGGCAACGATTGCTTTATCAATGCATTCAAAACAACCTAAAAGAATTATGATTTCATTAGAAAAAGGGTATATTGAAGTTTATGAATTTCCTCGTGGACAAAAAGCAACGATTGTGGATGCTGTAACAGGAAAACAAACAGTTATTGAAAAAGGAAATACTGAAAATGCACTTTATTATGAAATGTGTGATATGGAAGAAGCTGTTAGAAATCAAGATGCTTCACATTTAAATTTAGAGTATACAAAGGATGTCATGGATATTATGAGTCAACTTCGTAAAGAATGGAAAATGCAATATCCAGGAGAAAAATGGTAAGGACAAATTTTTTGTCCTTTTTTTTATGCAGTGATAAAATAAAGTAAATAAAAGAGGATCATTATGGATAAAGTATTAAAATTTTTAAAAGATGTAGAAACTTATTATTTAGCAACAGTAGAAGGTGATCAACCAAGAGTAAGACCCTTTGGAACAGTACACGTTTTTGAAGGAAAGCTTTATATTCAAACAGGAAAAGTCAAAGATGTTTCAAAACAACTTCATCAAAATCCTAAAGCAGAAATTTGTGCTTTTAAAAATGGAGAATGGTTACGAGTAAGTGGAAAATTAATCGAAGATGATCGTAATGAAGCAAGACAATCTATGTTAGATGCTTATCCAAGTTTACAAAAGATGTATAAAGCAGATGATGGCAATACGGAAGTTTTCTATTTTGAAAATGCTACAGCTATTTTTTCATCATTTATTCATGAACCAGAAATTATTGAATTTTAATCATAAGTTACCTATTAAAGAAGCTATAATTTTTATATAAATGGACAAATAAGATGAATTGTCAATATATGGATAGATAAAGAGGATTATGCATTGTTGTTAATATTTCATTTAATATAATAGAATTAGATAAAAGAAAGGATGAAATATCTATGTTAAAGAATGAAAAAGGACAAGCAGTTGCACCAAAAACAGTCATAATGACAAAAAAAGATTTTGAAGATCAAGGAAATACCCGTGTTTATTGGTTAGGTGGAGGAGGAGCCATGATCAATGACCATGGAACAGTGATTATGATAGATCCCCTATTAGAAGGCTTTGATATGCCTTTATTGATTGATATGCCAATTGATGTAAAAGATGTACCGCATGTTGATGCTATTTTAGTATCCCATGTAGATAACGATCATTATTCAAGACCAACGTGTAGAGATTTAAAAGATATTTGTAAAGAATATCATACTTCTTATTATGTTGCTTCTTTAATGAAAGAAGAGTGTGGTGTAGATGGAATTGGACATGATATAGGAGATCATATTCAAATTAATGATATTGATGTTGAACTTACACCTGCTGATCATGCTTGGTAAAATCAAATTGCTAAATATAATTATCGTGTATGGGAAAATCGTGAATATTGTGGTTTCTATGTAAAAACACCAACAAAGAAAATTTGGTATGTAGGAGGTTCTAAATTGCTGGATTGTCAATTACATATGGACCCACCAGATGTAATGTTCTTTGACTTTGCGGATAATCCTGTGCACATTGGTTTAGAAAATGCTTATAAACTGGCCAATACTTATCCAAATACAAAACTTGTTTTAATTCATTGGGGAAGTGTTGATGCACCTGAAGCAAGTGCTTTTAATGGAAATCCACAAGATATTTTAGACAATGTCGTTAATCCTGAAAGAGTTGTTATTTTATCACCGGGTGAAGAATATGTTGTTGATTAAGAAGTAGAAATCATGAAATACAGTGAAGTTAAAGATTTTAATTATGATGATTGTTTTAAACTTAGATGTTTAATTGTTGAAAAACATGACAAACATAAAGAACCATTTACGATTAGAATTTATATGGATGATCTTATTATCTTTCAATATATCATGCAAAGATGAAGGAAATGTTTCTCGTGGTAGAACCCTTCTTTGTACAAAGCAAAGTGAGTGTTGTTTTAGGTATCAAGCTAAGTTATGGTTATAAAGATTTATGTTTTAGCTTTAAAATCATCACTTCATCAACAAATGCCACTTGCTTGGAAAAAGGAACAATTTTTTTTACCAGCAACAACTGTTTTTATCAAATGTGCAAGAGAATACTTTAAGAGATGATAGAAATATCATCTATTTTAATACCTAAAAGGTATCGTTATTGATAAATTATAAGTATTAGATATTTAAAATAAAGCGAATTATAATAAAGATGTAAAGAAAGAGTGATACGAATAACAATTGAAGAAGCAAGTAAAAAATATAATATTCCAATTCATATCCTTAAAGAATATGAAAGTTGGGGATTGTGTTAAGAAGTTAAAAAAGTAATGGGATCTTGGCAATATGATGAAACAGACTTAAAAATATTAAGTTTGATTATGACATTATACGATTTAGATTTTTCGGTTTAAGAAATAGAAAAATATATGAAACTTTCTTTAAAAAAGAATGAAAATGAATGTTTAAAACTATTAAATAAAAAAAGAAAAGGAATCTTAGATGAAGTTCATCTAAAAGAAAAACAATTATCCAGAATTGATTATTTAAGATATGAAATGGATCGGGGAAATAAGAAATGAAAAAGATTTGTACATTGATGTAACCTTTACTTTTAGTTTTTACCTGTAGTGCTTGTAGTAGTAAAAAAGCAACCGCTAAAAAGAAAACAAAACACAAACAGATTTAAAGGAAGCCAATTCAAAATCATTAGTTATTTATTTCTCTTGGTTTGGAAGTACTCAAAATATTGTCAAGGAAATACAAAAACAAACCAATTCAGACATCTTTGAAATCATCCCAGAAGTAGCTTATAGTGATGACTATGATACGGTTGTTGATGATGCGAAAAAGGAATAACAAGAAAAATCAAGACCAAAGATTAAAAATAGAGTTGAAAATATTGATGAATACGAAACCATTTACGTAGGATATCCAAACTGGTGGGGAGATATGCCTATGATTCTTTATACATTCTTTGATGATTATAATTTATCTAACAGAACGATTGCACCATTTTGTACAAGTGGTGAAAGTAGATTGTTAGATACTGAAAAAACAATTCAAGTAGTGGTACAGTGGTAAAAGGATTGCACGTTTCAAAGTCAGCATTAAAAGAGGATTCAAACGATGTAAAAGAATGGGTAAATGAAATTAAATAAAAGGAGAGAAGAAGGATGAATTTATATGCAACAGATAAAGAATATAAAGAAAGATTTGATTATTTTTTAGAAGAAGTTAAAAATGATGAAGGAAATAAATTAGATGAACCTACTCGTTATTTAGCTATCTTATCCGTTTTAATGGGAAACCAAGGAATTTGTGCTTATGAAGAAGTTCTTGAAAAAGCTTTAGATGTTTTATCACCTATACAAGTTAAAGAAATGGTTTATCAAGCAACTGACTATTTAGGATATGGAAGAATGCTCGAATTTTTAAAAGTTACAAATGAAGTATTTAATAAAAAGGAAATCGAACTTCCATTACAGTCACAAACAACAACGACTATTGAAGATAGATTAGAAAAAGGAATTCAAGCACAAGTAGATATCTTTGGGGAACATATGAATGAAGCTTGGAAAAAAGCAACTGTCAATAAATGGTTAGCAGCTAACTGCTTTGGTGATTACTATACAAGAACAGGTCTAGATTTAAAACAAAGAGAAATGATTACTTTCTGTTTCTTATATGGACAAGGTGATTGTGTTCCTCAAGTTATGGCCCATATTCAAGGAAACTTAAATTTAGGTAATGATAAAGCTTTCCTTACAAATGTTGTTTTACAATGTGTTCCATATATGGGATATCCTCGTAGCTTAAATGCACTTGCTTGTATTAATAAAGTAGAAGACTAAATATTGAATATTTGTGGTATTGCAAAGCAATACCACTTTTCATATATAGAGGGGTGGGAAAACGATGGAAACTATTGTATTACAAGGAAGTCCAAATAGTAAAGGATCAATGAATATCCTCTGAAAACTTTATCAAGTGAGCAAATGAAAAGAGGTATGAAGTAAGAAGCTTTAAGGTTTCGAAAATGAATATTAAACCTTGTCTTGGCTGGGTTGCCAAATCATTATTACGTAATGATTTCTTTATGGACAAATATAGGATTTTATAACAAAAAAAGGGTTTAGCTGAACCCTTATTCAATTTCTATCCAATATCTTTGAATTGTTTTACTATCTTTAACAATTTCATTTTCTAAAATGGCACCATTGTTTTTAATTGATTTTGCAGAACCAATATTATCTTTATCACAAACAAGTAATACTTTATCAATATTTAACTTTTGACATTCTTTTAAAGCTAAACCGATGATTTTAGTTGCATAACCTTTTCTTCTTTCACTGGGTCTTACCCCATCTCCAATATGTCCACCATAATTTAATAAATAATCATTAAGTTCATGACGAATGTTGACGGCTCCAACCATTTTGTTTCTTTCTACATCTAAGGCGAAAAATGTTGAATCTTCTACCAAACCAGGTTTTGGATTTTTTAAATCAAGATTATTAATATAATAATCAAAATTATGATAATCATTTTTAAAAATAGAAGCTGGAGAAGTATTAGCTTCAGAATGATTATTATTATAATCAATCCACTCCTTCAACATATCAACAATTAAATCTTGATATTCATTTGATGCTTTTACTAATTTAATAGACATAATATAATCTCCTTTTATTGAAATATTTCTATTATTATAACATTTGTAGAACATAATAAAACCCTTTATTAAGTTGTACTTAATAGAGGGAAAGTGCGTATTATCTATTTTATTAAATATTTTAATAAATCTTTAATTGTGACAATGCCATAAAAACATGGGTTTTTTAAAACAATAATATCTTCATAAAAATGTGAATGTTCATTTTCAAGAAAAAGTTGACAAACATTTTTAATAGGAAGATGTGATGGAACAATCAAAGAATCTTTAAAAAGATTAGGTTCAACAATATCTAAATCACAAAGTATATTTTCTCTTTTTAAATAACCTAAATAATGTCCTTCATCATTGATAACATAAATTCTTTGAGTGGTATTATTTTCTTCAAAAATTTGATAAGCATTATTTATATTTTGATAGGTTTTTAATGTACAAGGGAAATGACAAAGAGAATCTATTGTAGGAATATCTAATGTTTTCTTATATTTGTTGTATAATTTTTTGATAGTTTCTTTGATATCTGGTAAAAGATCATCAAAATTATCAACAGGTTTCTTTAAATAATAACCTTGACCATATTCAATACCTAATTGAATTAAACATTCAAGTTCTTCCTTTGTTTCAATACCTTCAACAATTAATTTATAATGCATAACTTTACAATAGTTGACCATGACTTCTACCATTGTACGCTTATCTTTATTTAAATGAATATCTTGAATAAGTTCTTTATCTAATTTGATATATTCAGGTTGTGTATGATTGATTCTATTTAAATTAGAATAACCTGAACCAACATCATCAATAGCAATTTCAAAACCTTGACTACGATAATGTCTAACGGCTTGTTTAAATAAATGTTTATCCTCAATAGAAGTTGTTTCCGATAATTCAAAGACAATATTATTAGAATCTAAATGATATTTTTTTAAATATTCTTTTGTAAATCCTTGAACAAAATCTGAATCTAATAAAATATTAGCATCTACATTAATAAATAACTTTTTTCCTAAAGGTATTTGTTGACTTGCCTTAATAGCACATTTGCGACATAGCTGATCTAATTTCCATGATTGTTCAAGTGTATTGGCAATCTTGAATAATTCTTCAATATTAAGAGTACATGATTCTAAAGTGATACGGCTTAAGGCTTCAAAAGATACTATTTCTCCTGTTTTTAAGGAAACAATAGGTTGAAAAACACTTTTTATTTTCTTTTCATTAATTATTTTAAAAAATTCATTGATTTTCTTTTCGTTTAATTTCATTTATCTATCCTCTATTCTTTTTAAAATATATAGAAAGAAGAATGATATTTCTATCAATAAAAACTAAGGAAATTGTAAAAAATAGGTAAAAAGATTTTGTTATAATAAAACAAAGGAGAAAGCATATGAAAGAAATAGAATATAAAGTACTAGGTGTAGATGATTTAGAATTATTAGTAAAGATAAGAATAAAAGATTTAAAAATGTTTTCTAATCAAAAAATAACAAATTCTACAATAGAAAACATTAGAGTTTTTTATAAAGAAAAAATGTTAAAAGATGAATGTCATACATTGGTGGGCTATCATTTAAATCAAATTATTTCAACAGCTACAATTTACTATTATGATATCCTTCCAAGTAATGAAAATTCCAAAGGAAAAGTTGGACAAATAACGAATGTTTGGGTAGATGAAAATTATCGACATTTAGGGATTGGTAGATATATGGTAGAATATCTTATTGAAAATTATCAAAAAGATGTTGGAATGATTTGTTTGAATAGTTCAAAAGAGGGAATAAACATGTATTTACATCTTGGATTTAAAAAGAAAGATAATTATTTGATTTATAAGAATGGGTAGTGTTGAATAATATTGTTTACAATAACTATTTTTCTTTATAAAATTGGACGAGAAGTAAGTATACCGTTGCCAATATGCGGAATAAAAATGGTTGTAAGTAGTAATCCTTCACTATTGAGTGAGGGTTTTTATTTTATAAAAAAAGGAACATTAATTTTGTTCCTTTAAACTTTCTTTATAGCTTCTTCCAATAGGAAGATGTGTTTGTTCTTTTAAAATAACTTCTTGATTTTTAATTTCTTGAATAAATCTTTTGTTAATAATGTATGATTTATGAATTTGAATAAAATCAAGAGATTGTATTTCTTTAATAAATTGACTTAATGTTTTTCTTTCAATCATTTCTCCATTAATAGAATGAATAATAATTTGATGTCTAAGTGATTCGATATAATAGATTTGTGATAATCTTATTTTTGAAGTAATTCCATTTCTTTGATAAAGATAATATTGAAAGTTTTTTTGAATTTGTTTTTGAATAAAATCATGATAATGAATAAATTGCTTTTCTAATTCATTATTAATGAAATAAAGATGTGTTTGCATTTGTAAACAAATACTTACAAGATCAAAATCTTTAGGTCCAATAATATAGATCAGAGTACTATTTAATTTTTTAAGATGATTTAAAATATTTAAATCATTCTTTTTTTCTATTTCTACAAAATAAATATCTTGAACTGTTTGATGTGTATAATTTGTAAGTTTGTATTCTATTTGCAAATCATCAAAGAATTGTTGAATAAGTGGTTCTATTTGTTGGTAATGCTTTGAAATAAGAGAAATTCTAATCATGTTTTTTCTCCTTTTCAATAGCTGCAATATATTGATCAAGATTTTTATTTGAACGTATGATATCCAATAAATGATAAGAATCAACAAAACGTACACCATTTTTTTTCATGAGTTCAATGCCTTTACTAAAAGTTTCTTTATCAGAACTTACTAAATTTTCAATAATATATTGAGAACCATCCAACATATTAAATTTAAACACAATTTTATTTCCAGAACCATTTACTAAATATTTTGATGGATAAAAAGAATAACGATAATAAGAGATTTGTACAAAATCAATTTGTGAAAGTTTTAAATTGATTTGATATCTAGGATATTTATTTTTAAAAAGAAAAGAATAAAGATACCTTGCTTTATCTAAATTTTTATCAAAATAAATGTATCTTAAATATTTTTGATCGACTTCCCACATGGTATTAGCGAAAACTATTCCTGGTAGTACGAAACTATAAATCAATAATAATATAATAATAAGAACACCAAAAAACATTATTCTTTCATAAAAATGTTTATACATGATAAAGAAAACACCTAACCACCAAACAACAAAAAGTAAAATAACAAAGTTTAATAAGATGATTTTTCTTTTCTTTATTTTTCCAACAGTAATTTTCATAACTTCCTCCTGTACGTGTATTATAACATAGTTTTTTTATTTGGATTTTGTTGTTGGGGACAGGTTGATGGTTGTTGGTGCCTCTTTGCTATTTATTTAAAAGAATAGGATTAAAGTATAGATAAGGAGGAAAAGAAGATGAAGAAAAAGGTAATAATGATTGGTGTTGTTTTAATTGTGTGTCTAGGAACTGTTTTTTATAATATGCAAAAAAGAAATCCTTATAAAAGTTATAATCATTTAAAAATAAGTGAAGTTTTAAAAGTAAAGGAATTTAATCAATATTGGGTTTATTTTTATTCAATGGATGATCAAGAAAGCATGGATTCTAAAAATGGGATAGCTCGTCTTAATAAGGCAGTAAGTAATGTTTATTTTGTGAAAATAAAGGATAAAGAAGTAGTTATTGAAAATCAAAAAGTTAAATCAGCTACATTACTTTATATAAAGGATCATCAAATAACAAAAGAATACAAAGGATTAAAACAATTAAAAGATCATAGTGATGAAATATTACAAATGAGTTGGTAGAAAAAAGTTTAAAGCTTTTTTCTACTTTTTTAGTATAATGATAAAAAAGAGGAAAAAGATGATGAAAGAAATAAAATTAACGGATATTAAAGGTGTAAAAGTAGGACAATATGAAAATCAAGAAGCAGCTACAGGATGTAGTGTTGTTATTGTAGAAAATGGAGCGACAGCCGGTGTAGATGTTCGTGGTGGAGGTCCTGCTACAAGAGAAACAGATTTATTAAATCCAATTAATATGGTCCAACAAATTCATGCTGTTATGTTAAGTGGTGGGAGTGCTTTTGGTTTAGACGCAGCTAGTGGTGCCATGCAATATCTTGAAGAACATGGTGTTGGTTTTGATATGTCTGTAGCAAGAGTACCGATTGTATGTGGTGCTTCATTATTTGATTTATCGGTGGGAAATCCTCACATAAGGCCAGATAAAGAAATGGGGTATAAGGCTTGTCAAGATAGTGAAAATGATTTGATTAAAGAAGGAAACTATGGCGCTGGTTGTGGTGCTAGTGTTGGTAAACTTTTAGGATTTGAACATGCCATGAAAGGTGGCATTGGAACATATGGTGTACAAGTTGGAAATGTTCAAGTAGCAGGGATCGTTGCTGTAAATGCCTGTGGAAATGTCATTGATTATCAAACGCAAGAAATATTGGCAGGTGTTAATATTGATAAAAAATGTGTTTCGGCTAGTCAAATTATTTTAGATCAAATGGATCAACTTAGAAAATTACCGGATGGTAATACAACCATTGGATGTATTGTAACGAATGTCAAACTGACGAAAGCACAATGTACAAAGATTGCTGGAATTAGTCATAATGGTTACGCTAAAAGTATTGATCCAGTTCATACAATGAGCGATGGTGATACAATTTTTGTATTAAGTACAAATGAAGTTGATGGAATGGTTGATGCTGTTGGTATTTTAGCTGTTGAAGTCATTTCTAAATGTATTCAAAGAGCGATTAAAAAAGCTAAGAGTGGATATGGTTTATTAGCTTATCAAGATTTGAAAAAATAATCGAAAAAGCATATAATTTTCTCGTTCGTATATTTTGATATTAAAAGAGATCTATAAGACTCTTATTAAGACATTTGAAATAGCGAATACCATAAAAACGTTGCATCTTTTATGAGCGACAGTAGGAGGATTATATGAAGTCGAAAAAGACACAGTACATGACTTCAATGGCTTTATTTTTAGCGATTGAAATCATTCTTGTTGTGACACCCCTTGGATATATTCCAATTGGACCATTAAATGCCACAACAATGCACATTCCTGTCATTATTGCAGGAATCGTATTAGGAAAAAAAGCAGGGGCTGAGTTGGGCTTTGTTTTTGGATTAACAAGTTTAATCAAAGCAACGATTCAACCAGGCATTACATCTTTTTGTTTTTCCCCATTTGTGACAATAGGCACAATGTCAGGAAATTACAAAAGTCTTTTGATTGCTTTTGTTCCTAGAATTTTACTTGGCTATTTAGCTGGATTCGTTTTTGAAATCATGAAAAAGAATAATCGTGAAAACTTAGGTGTTGTTGTAGGTGCTTTAACAGGAGCTATTACAAACACAGTGCTTGTTTTATCAGGAATATACATATTCTTTGGTGAAGCATATGCGAGTGCGGTAGGAGTGCAATACTCTACTTTAGTAACGGTATTATTAGGAGTTGTTTCTACAAATGGTATTTTAGAAGCTATTCTAGGGGCAATTGTTTCACTAGCTATCTACAAAGCATTAAAACCAATCTTAAAATCATAGCAGGTCGATTGACCTGCTTTTTAAAGGAGGTATTTATGAAATACATATTTGTTAGACATGGAAAGACACATTTTAACGAAATACAGCTTAAACAAGGATGGTGTGATTCACCTCTTACAAAGCAAGGAATAAAAGAAATAGAAAATATGGCAGAACAGTTAAAGGATTATAAAATAGATGCTGCTTATACTTCTCCAATATTACGAGCAAAAAATACAGCACAAATAATTTTAAAAAATCATTCTGTTTTATTAAATGAAGATGGTCGTTTAAAAGAAGTGAATTTTGGTCTTTTAGAAGGATTACCCTGTTTATTTGTAGATAAACTTCAATTAGAATCTTCTAATTGGTTAGATGATTTACAAATGGATTATACTGGATATGAAGGTGAAAATGTTGAAGATGTAATTCAAAGACATTTTGAATTATTAAATGATATAGAAAAGAAATTTCAAGATGATGATACGATTTTAATGGTAGGTCATGGATGTTCTTTATATGCATTTATTAAAACGTTATTAAAAAATAAAACACTTGATTTTCCACAAAATGCCAGTGCAATTATAGTTAATAAAGTTAATAATGAATATCAATTAGAAACAGTATTGAATCCAAAATAAAAAATCTTGAAAATCTTGAAATAATCAATAATTTTATTGACATGAGTGGCATATGATGGTAATATCTACGTGCAATAAAAAGTAGTGGAAAGAAGAAGTGCCTACTTCTCGCCTGATTGATTTTGTCGATAGGCAAATGTCACTAAGATTTAATCTTAATGTCAATGGTGGGTACTCAGTGTGCTCACTTTTTATTTCAACTATAATAATTGGAGGTGGCTTTTATTAGCAGATTTGATAACAGAAAACCAAAACAACCTGATGATTTAGTAAACGAAAGAGTTCGTTTTAAGGAAGTGTTGGTTATTGATCAAAACGGTGATCAATTAGGAGTAAAAAGTAGTAGAGAAGCGTTGGATATTGCTTATGATGCAAATTTAGACTTAGTTTGTGTTGCACCTAATGCAAAACCACCAGTTTGTCGTATTATGGACTTTGGTAAATATCGTTTTGAACAACAAAAGAAAGCAAGAGAAATGAAGAAAAACTCTAAAGTGGTAACTTTAAAGGAAACTCAATTATCAGTAACTATTGATACTCATGATAAAAATGTTAAATTAAAAAGAACATTAAAATGGTTAGAAGAAGGAAACAAAGTTAAAGTTGCAATCAGATTTAGAGGTAGACAACTTGCACACGTTGATTTGGGTAAAAAAGTTATTGATGACTTTGTTGAAGAATGTGCAGAAGTTGGTCAAATTGAAAAACCAGCAAAATTAGAAGGACGTACTTTAACAGCTATATTAGCACCAAAAAAGAAAAAATAATTAATGGAGGAAACAATTATGCCAAAAATTAAAACACATAGCGGATTAAAAAAACGTTTAAAAAGAACAGGTAGTGGAAAATTAAAACGTAGCCATGCTTACATTTCACACTTATCACACAATAAAACTCATAAACAAAAGAAACACTTAGCAAAAGCTACAGTAGTAAGTGCTTCAGATTACAAGAGAATTAAATCAAGATTACCTAAATAATTTTAGTTAAAAATAAATACAGGAGGAATACACAATGGCAAGAGTTAAAGGTGGATATACAACTAGACATAGAAGAAAAAAAGTTATTAAATTAGCCAAAGGATATTTTGGAGCTAAACATAAATTATATAAAACTGCTCATGAACAAGTAATGCACTCAATGGCATATGCTTATAGAGACAGAAGAAATTTAAAAAGAAATATGAGAAAATTATGGATTGCACGTATTAACGCTGCAGCTAGAATGAATGATATCTCATATTCTAAATTAATGCACGGTTTAAAATTAGCTAACGTTGAAATCAACAGAAAAATGTTATCTGAAATCGCTATCTGCGATCCAGAAGGTTTCACAGCTATCGTTGAAACAGCTAAAAAAGCTTTAAATGCTTAATAAATCATGGACCAACTGAGTTGGTCCTTTTTTTATTATCATATTCGTTGACATTCTTTTTAAATAAGTATATTCTTAAATCATACTAAATCCATAGGAATAAGGAGAAATATAAATATGAGTGAAATAAAAAACAGTTTTTTAGACCTAGTAGGGAATACACCACTAGTAAGAGTAAACAA
>NZ_JAJDKA010000052.1:0-20136 GCF_020589945.1 Faecalibacillus sp. MSK20_93
GTATTTGTTTGTTAAATTAATGACAATTTGTCGCAAATTAAATTGTAACTTAACAAAAACAATAAAGCAAAAAGAAAACAAAATACTTGTGAATTTTGTTTAGCATGTGCACAAAACTGTCCGTCAAAGGCCATCATCACAAAATTGAAAGACGCAAACCCTAATGCTCGTTATAGACATGAAAAAGTAAGTCTAAAAGATATTATTGAAGCAAACCAACAAGTATAACTTCCAGTTATACTAACATGCACTATTGATATTGTACATATATAGAATTAAAAATTAAAATAAATATAGAAATTGGAGGAGATAATAATGGAAATATTTGAATTAAATAATAAACAAACAATTCCAGCAGTAGGATTTGGAGTCTTTATGATTCCTAATGATGGACCTACTTATGATGCAACTTTAGCTGCTTTAAAAGCAGGTTATCGTTATATTGATACAGCTGCAGGATATATGAATGAAAGTGATGTAGGAAAAGCTATTAAAGATAGTGGTATTGATCGTAAAGAAATCTTTATTACTTCTAAATTATGGTTACAAGATTATGGCTATGAAAATGCTAAGAAAGGTATTGAAACTTCTTTAAAATTATTAGGAGTGGATTATATTGATCTTTATTTATTACATCAACCCTATGGTGATTATTTAGGAGCTTGGAAAGCTTTAGAAGAAGCGTATCAAGCAGGTAAAATCAAATCTATTGGTATTTCTAATATTACTGTGAACTTATGGAATAAATTTAAAGATGGTATGACTGTAATGCCGACGGTCAACCAAGTAGAATTTAATCCATTTGTTCAACAAAAAGAATTAAGAAAAGTAATGGCTGAAAACGATATTCGTTTAGAAGCATGGTTTCCGTTAGGACATGGAAATAAAGATTTATTAGAAAATGAAACAATTGTTTCATTAGCTAAAAAATATAATAAAAATACTGGTCAAATTATCTTAAGATGGATTTATCAAGAAGGAGTTATTTCTTTACCTAAATCTACAAATGAAGAAAGAATGAAAGGAAACATTGATATCTTTGATTTTGAATTAACAGATGAAGAAATGAAAAACATGCAAGCCTTAGATACAAATAAACCATCTCATAATCCTGAAGATCCTGCCAACGAAACACGTTTAATGGGATTAAAAATTCATGACTAATTTCATTACTTTAAATAATGGATACCAAATCCCTCAACTTGGATTTGGTACCATTCAACAATTTGGTAAACAAATTGAAGACAATGTAGCTTTTGCCTTAAACCATGGCTATCAACTTATTGATACTGCCAATCGTTATGGTAATGAAGTAGAAGTAGGAAAAGGATTAAAATTATCAGGGTTAAAAAGAGAAGATTATTATTTAGAAACAAAATTAGGACCTACACTTTATGAAAATGATCAAGCAATCGATGATACTTTAAAAAGATTAGGCGTTGATTATGTTGATGTGATGATTTTACATCATCCTGTAAATAACTATGTTTATGCTTATAAGATGTTAGAAAAAGCATATAAAGAAGGGAAAATCAAAGCGATTGGTTTATCTAACTTTAGAGTTGAACAAATTCAAGAAATTTTAGATCAATGTGAAGTTCCACCAATGATCATGCAAGTAGAATGTCATCCTTATTATCCAGCAGAACATGTATATGATTTTTGTAAGAAAAATCATATACAACTTCAATCATGGTATCCTCTAGGACATGGAAATAGTGACATGTTAAAAGAGGCAATCTTTGTAGAACTTGCAAAGAAATATCATAAATCAACAGTTCAAATTGTTCTAAGATGGCATCTCCAAATGGGGTTTGGTCTTGTTCCGGGAAGTAAATCATTAGATCATATTGAAGCGAACACACAAATCTTTGATTTTAAACTAACAGATGAAGAAATGAAAGAAATCGAAAAAGTGAATAAACATACCCCATTTTATAAAGTGACTAAAGAATCATTGCACAAAATGGCGACAACAAAATGTAATTTTGAATAAGGAGAATAACAATGGAATATAAAACATTAAATAATGGAGTGAAAATGCCAGTTGTTGGTTTTGGTGTTTTCCAAGTAAAAGATGAAGAAGAATGTAAAAGAGTTGTTTTAGATGCGATTGATGCAGGATATCGTCTTATTGATACTGCACAATCTTATGGAAATGAAGAAGCTGTAGGTAGAGCAATTCAAGAAACAAATGTACCAAGAGAAGAATTATTTATTACTACAAAAGTATGGATTTCTAATTATGGTTACGAAAACGCAAAAGCTTCTGTTGAAGAATCATTAAAGAAAATGCAATTAGATTATTTTGATTTAGTTTTATTACACCAACCATTTAAAGATTATCATGGAGCTTATCGTGCTTTAATTGATTTATATAAAGAAGGTAAAATTAAAGCCATCGGTGTTTCTAACTTCTATCCAGATCGTTTAGTAGATTTAGCGTTAGATACAGATGTTGTTCCTGCTGTTAACCAAGTAGAAGTCAATCCATTCCATCAACAAGATGCAGCTTTAATTTACAATACAAAATATGGTGTTCAATTAGAAGCATGGGCTCCATTTGCGGAAGGTAAAAATGGTATTTTCACAAATGAAACACTTGTAGAAATTGGTAATAAATATAATAAATCAGTCGGACAAGTTATTTTAAGATGGCTTGTACAAAGAGGAATTGTTCCTTTAGCTAAAACTGTAAGAAAAGAAAGAATGCAAGAAAACTTAAATATCTTTGATTTTGAATTAAGTGAAGAAGATATGCAAACAATTGCTTCACTTAATAAAGATACAAGTTCTTTCTTTTCTCACTATGATCCAGCAACTGTAGAAATGATTTGTGGCTTAAAACGCTAATAAAAAGACTACATCCATTTTAAATTTGTGATAATATGTTCGAGTAGTTTATAGGATAGTGATTATTTAAGTATAAGCTAAACCTATTTATTGCCACCCTTTTTAAGTGCGCAATAAATAGGTTTTTATTTTGGAGGGGTGATTATGGAAATAAGCAAAGTTTTTAACAATAATGTAGCTGTTGTTCTTGAAAATAATGAAGAAAAGATTATGATGGGACGAGAAATCTGTTTTAAAAAGAAAATAGGGGATACGATAGAACCAGAAACAATTGATAAAGATTTTTATTTACATAACCAAGAAGTTTTAAGTCGATTTAAAGAACTTGTTGTGGATATTCCTTTGGAGTATTTAGAAATCGGTGAAGAAATTATGGATGAAGCGAGACTAAGTTTAGGCAAAGCTTTAAATGATAATATCTATATTTCTATGGTCAATCACATTTATACAGCTGTTGTTAGAGCGAAAGACGATATTTTAGTGAAGAATGCTTTATTATGGGATATTCAAAGATTTTATAAAGAAGAATATCAAATAGGGAAAAAGGCTCTTGGAATTATTGAAAAGAAAACAGGTGTGCTTTTACCAAATGATGAAGCAGGATTTATTGCGTTACATATTGTCAATGGACAATTAGATGAAGATGTTCATGATATGTATGAAATTACGAAAATCGTGCAAGAAATTGAAAATATTGTGCGTTATCACTTCAAAATAGAATTTAATGAAGAAAGTGCTTATTACTATCGTTTTATTACCCATTTGAAATTTTTTGCACAACGTTTAGTTGAATATAAAAAAACAAAACAAGCAAGAAGATGTTTTTTTGAATCGAATGCATAGTAATCTATGTTCCAATGACAAAAAAAGACAAAAGCTGGTTTATATTAATGATGATTTATTTAATGGAACTTTTAAAAGAATGCATACGAGAGATTATCGTTGTACAAGAGAACTTTTAAATGAGCTTGTAGAAAAAGGAATGCTTGAAGAAAAGGGTGTTACTAAGGGTAAACGTTGTAGGAAAAAATAATAAAAAGTGAGTTCGTGTTTATAAACATGGACTTTTTTCATTTTACATAAACTTAACATAAACCATACGTTCTTTTGATTTTTGAAAGTGTTGAAAAACACTATGATAGGAGTGTCTTAAGAAAAGGAAACAAAAATAAATAATATCTTAAGAGAAAACAAAGGAAGGTAAATAAAAAATGAAAAAGAAAGTATTAAGTGTTTTAATGGTTTTCATGATGTGTCTTGGTTTAGCCGGATGTGGCGGAGGATCAAATAGTGCATCAGATGACATTAGTGGAAAGGTAAGTTTAAACGGATCAACTTCAATGGAAAAATTCGTTAATGCCTTATCAGAAGGAATTAAAGAAAAATATCCAAACTTACAATTAGAAGCACAATTTACAGGATCTGGTGCAGGTCTTGAAGCAGTTGCTTCAAAAACAACAGATATCGGAGATTCTTCTCGTGCTTTAACAGATGAAGAAAAAGCAAAAGGATTAGAAGAAAATATTGTTGCTATCGATGGTATCGCAATGATTACTAACAAATCTAATAAAGTAACAAACTTAACAAAAGATCAATTAGCAAAAATCTATACAGGACAAATTACTAACTGGAAAGATTTAGGTGGACAAGATGAAGCAATCGTTGTTATCGGACGTGAAGCTGGTTCAGGAACTCGTGGAGCATTTGAAGAATTATTAGGAATTGAAGATCAATGTCAATATGCTCAAGAATTAAATGAAACTGGTGCTGTTCTTGCTAAAGTTGCTAAAACTTCTGGATCAATCGGTTATGTTTCATTAGATGTATTGGATGATACAGTTTCTCCTCTTCAATTAGATGGTGTTGAACCAAGTGAAAAAACTGTAAAAGATGGAAGTTATGCTTTACAAAGACCATTCGTAATGGCTACAAATGGAAAAATTAGTGAACAATCTAAACAAGTTCAAGCAGTATTTGATTTCATCAACAGTGATGATGGACAAAAAATCATTGAAAAAGTTGGATTAGTAACACCAAATAAATAAAAATAAAGAGGGAAGTATTATGGAAAAAAAGTTATCAATTATTAGCCATAAGAAAGCAAAATCCCTAGTAGAAAAAACAGCCGCGATGATCTTTCGTGGCTGTGCTATTATCTCTGTTTTAGCAGTTGTTACTATTACAGGATATATGATTATTTCAGGGACACCTGCCATCTTTAAAGAAGGAATTACAGGTATTTTGTTTTCTACAACGTGGGCGCCAACAGCAGCCAATCCTCAATATGGGATTGCTTATGTTATATTAACATCCATTGTTGGGGTTTTTCTAGCAATCTGTATAGGAGTACCTATTGGTTTATTTACAGCAATTAACCTTGCTGAAATTGCACCAGTAAAACTTAGAAAAATATTAAAATCAGCAATTGAATTACTTGCAGGGATTCCATCTGTTGTTTATGGATTATTAGGAATTCTTATTGTTAATCCAATGATGTATAAATTAGAATTAATGATCTACCATGGCTCTAAAACACATCAATTTACAGGTGGGGCCAATCTTTTATCAGCTATTATCGTACTAGCAATTATGATTTTACCTACGCTTATTAATATTTCAGAAACAGCCTTAAAAGCTGTACCTGATGATTATCGTAAAAGCTCACTTGCTTTAGGGGCAAGTAAAATTCAAACAATCTTTAAGGTTGTTGTACCAAGTGCTAAATCTGGAATTATGTCAGCTATTGTACTTGGTGTAGGTCGTGCTATTGGAGAAGCGATGGCTATTTTGTTAGTAGCCGGAAATGCAGTATCTCTTCCACTTCCATTTAATTCTGTTCGTTTCTTAACAACAGCCATCGTTTCAGAAATGGGATATGCTAGCGGTACACATCGTCAAGTTTTATTCACAATTGGACTTGTTCTATTTATCTTTATCATGATTATTAATTTAATCTTAACATATGTTTTAAAAAGAGGTGACTTAGATGAATAATACAATATTAGAAAAAAAGAAACGTGTCAGTGATCAAATTCTCTATGCACTTATTCAATTAAGTTCATTTCTTTCAATTTTTATCTTATTAGTTATTATTGGTTATATTCTCTATCGAGGAATACCAGCCTTTGATTTTTCTTATTTAGTAAATACAACAAGTATTATTAATGATACTGTAGGTATATTACCTAATATTATTAATACACTTTATATTGTTATTGTGACACTTTTAATTGCTTGTCCAATAGGAATTGGTGGAGCAATTTATTTAAATGAATATACAAAAAATAAAAAATTCGTTAGTATCATTTCATTTACAACGGAAGTTTTAGCAGGTATTCCATCAATTATTTATGGATTATTTGGAATGTTGTTCTTTGGATCTGTTTGTCATTTAGGATTTTCAATTTTGACAGGTTCACTTACACTTGCCATTATGATTTTACCAATCATTTCAAGAAATACCCAAACAGCTTTAGAATGTGTTCCTAAAAGCTATCGTGAAGCTGCTTTAGGAATTGGAGCAACAAAATGGTATATGATTCGTACAGTTCTTTTACCAAGTGCCATTCCTGGTATCTTAACAGGAGTCATTCTTGCGATGGGACGTATTGTTGCTGAATCCGCTGCCTTATTATTTACGGCAGGATCAGTTGCTATTTTACCTACTAATATTTTTAAACATTTGTTAAGTAGTGGGGGAACTCTTACTATTCAATTATATTTAGAAATGGCTAAAGGTAATTATGAAGTTTCATTTGTGATTGCTCTTGTTTTAGTAGTTATTGTTTTAGGTTTAAATATGTTAGCTAAATGGATCAGTCGCAGATTTGATGTAAATAAAGGGGATAATTAAGATGGAAAATAAAATAGAAGCAAGACATCTGAATTTGTATTATGGACAAAAACATGCTTTAAAAGATGTCAATTTAGATATTAAAGAAAATAAAATTACAGCGTTTATTGGCCCTTCAGGGTGTGGTAAATCAACATTTTTAAAAACATTGAATCGTATGAATGATTATGTTGATAACGTTAAAATTGAAGGGGATGTTATCTTAGATGGTGAAGATATTTATGATAGCCGTGTTGACACAACTTTACTTAGAAAAAAAGTTGGGATGGTTTTCCAACAACCAAATCCATTCCCTATGTCAATTTATGATAATGTCGCTTATGGACCACGTATTCATGGTATTAAAAATAAAAAACAACTTGATAAAATCGTTGAAGATAGTTTAAAAGCAGCAGCACTTTATGATGAAGTTTCAGATCGTTTACATTCAAGTGCCTTAGGTTTATCTGGTGGACAACAACAAAGATTATGTATTGCCCGTGCTTTAGCTGTACAACCAGAAGTTATCTTATTAGATGAACCAACAAGTGCCTTAGATCCGATTTCAACACTTAAAATCGAAGAACTTTTATTACAATTAAAAGATCAATATACGATTGCTATCGTTACTCATAATATGCAACAAGCAAGTCGTATTGCTGATTATACAGCCTTCTTCTTAGTAGGAGAAATGGTTGAATATGGACCAACAAAAGATGTCTTTGGTATGCCAAAAGATAAAAGAACTGAAGATTATATTACTGGTAGATTTGGATAGGGGGAAATTAGAATGCCAAGAAGTCAATTTGATCAAGAACTTAATAAGATGCATGTTGATTTAGATAGAATGTGTCATCTTGTTGTTTTAGCTATTGAAAACTGTGTTACAGCTTTTAAGGAACAAGATTATGAACTTGCCCAAGATATTATTCATGGTGATAAACAAATTAATGATGTGGAAAGATCCATTGAAGCAAAATGTTTATCATTGATTTTAAAACAACAACCCGTTGCTTCTGATTTAAGAGACGTTTCAACTGCTTTAAAAGTAGTTACTGATTTAGAAAGAATTGGAGATCAAAGTGCAGATATTGCGGAATTGATTTTAGAAATGAAAGAAATGGATAGTTTCTTAATGATTGGTCATATTCAAGATATGGCAAAAATTGCAACTAAAATGGTTAAAGAAGCTTTAGATGCTTTCCATCAACATGATTTAAACCATGCTTTAGAAGTAAAGAAGATGGATATTAAAATGGATGAATTATTTGATCAAGTTAAAAAAGATATTATTCAAATGATTAAAGAATCAAATGATAAAGGTGATTTAACAATCAATTTCTTAATGATTGCAAAGTATTTTGAAAGAATTGGTGATCATGTTGTTAATATCTGTGAATGGATTGAGTTCAACCAAACAGGAAAACTTAACAATACTCGATTAATTTAAACCTCTTTATAGAGGTTTTTTTAGTTGTTCAAATATGTAAATACATTTAATTTATTTAAATATATTAAGTTTATCATGTGTTATTATTAGTATGCTTTTATTTTAAACAACTATCGAAAATAGTAGTTAAAAAAGAGCGACTATGATATAATTTTTCCGAATAGTTATACACGGCAGGTAGTTATCCTTGGTCGTTTAGATCGAAGGGCGTATTCTTCGTTTACATAGATATCCCTAGGAAAATATGAAAAGCGGAGGTGATGGAAATGACAGCTTATGAAGCTATCATGATTATGTTAGGTACACTAACATTAATGATGTCGATAATAAGTATTGTTATTAAATTACTTCTATATATAATAGAAAATAATGCAAAAAAATAACTACCTCGAAAAGTTTTGGCGAACATTGAGGTAGTTATTTTTCTCAAGAAAATCCAAGGCTAGTCGTTTATGACTATTCCTTTTTTCATTTATATTATAATTTATGATAATTTCTAAGTCAATATCACAAAATGACAGTTTAAAAAAAGCTTTTTATGCAAATAAAGAACATCTTGTGCAATAAATATATCATTAATGCTAATCAGCGTATATAATTGTATTAATTAGGGAGGATTACCATATGAACAAGAAAAGAAATATTATAATTGGGTTAATAGTTTGTGTACTGCTTATGACAGTGGTATTTTTTGTTTTTAATCATGGAAAAAGTAATGAACAAGTTGTTACAGAATATTTTGAACTTTTAAAAAAGAAAGATTATAAACAAATGTATCAAATGTTAGACCAAAAGACAGTCTATACTCCTACACAAAAATATTTTATTGAAAAGCATAAAGAAATCTATGATGTAATAAATCCAAGTAATATACAGGTAAAAGTAATAGATGAAAAAGATAATATGGTTCAATATCAAATATCGATGGATACTGTAGCTGGAAAAGTTAAATATAAAAATAAGATTGAAATTAAAAATGAACAAATTAAATTTAATAAGCAACTTATTTTTGATGAGTTTTCTGATAAGAACAAAGTAAAAGTGATTACGACACAACCTTATAGAGGGTATATTTTAGATAGAAATGGAAAATATTTAGCTAAACAAGGAAATGCTTATTCATTTGGTCTTGTAAGAGGAAAACTTAATAGTGAAAATGATTATGCACAAATAGCTAAGTATTTAGAAACGGATGTTGAAACCATTCAAAAGAAAATGAGTGCATCTTGGATCAAAGATGATTCTTTTGTACCTATTAAAAATGTATCAGAACAAGTAAAAAATCAATTGATTCAACAAGAAATTTTAAATATTAAAGGTGTTAAAATCAATACGATTTCTATGCGTGTTTATCCTTATGATAAAATAACATCTCATATCATTGGGTATGTCCAAAATGTTAATTCAGAAGACTTAAAAAAACATAAAAATGAAGGTTATACAAGTAATTCAATAATTGGTAGAAGTGGTATTGAAGCAACATATGAAAAAGAGTTACGTGGAGAAGTAGGTGGAAAAATTGTCATTGTTGATGAAAATAATAATGTCATTAAAACAGTTGCCCAAAAAGAAGCAAAAGATGGTAAAGATATTCGTTTAACAATTGATATTGATTTACAACAAAGTCTTTATAATGAATACCAAAATGATAAAAGTGCTTCTGTTGCTTTAAATCCACAGACAGGAGAAGTTTTAGCACTTGTTTCAACGCCATCCTATTCAAATAATGATTTTGTTTTAGGACTATCAACAGATAAATGGGATGCTTTAAATAATGATAGTAATCAACCATTAATGAGTCGTTATAAACAAACTTATACTCCTGGATCAACTATGAAACCGATCACAGCAGCTATTGGTTTAGAAACAAAAACAATTGATGCAAATAAAGATTTAGGGGCTAAAGATAAATGGCAAAAGGATTCAAGTTGGGGTAATTATTATGTGACAACTTTGCATGCCCCATCACCTAATAATTTAAAGAATGCCATCACATATTCAGATAATGTTTATTTTGCAAGAAGTGCTTTAAGTATTGGAAAAGATAATTTATTTAAATATTATAAAAACTTAAAGATTGGTGAAAAGATTCCTTTTGAACTATCTTTAAATAGAAGTCAGTATATCAATAAAAATCAAAAAGTAAATGATCAATTCATTGCTGATAGTGGTTATGGGCAAGGACAAATTTTGATGAATCCTTTACAACTTGCAAGTATCTATAGTTCATTTGTCAATGAAGGATCAATTTATCAACCCCATATTGTTCAAGGAAAAACAAAAACATGGATTAAAAATGTCTTTTCTAAAGAAACATCACAAACAATAAAAGAAGATTTAATTAATGTTATTGCAGATGAAAAAGGAACAGGCCATAGTATTTATCATGATAATGTGACTCTTGCTGGAAAAACAGGAACAGCAGAAATCAAACAAAGCCAAAGTGATACCACAGGAACAGAACTTGGTTGGTTTACAGTAATGACGACAGATAGTAAACAACCTCTTTTAATAACAACATTGGTCGAAGATGTTAAAGATAGAGGTGGTAGTGGTTATGTTGTTGAACATACAAAAACACCTTTAGATTTATATCTTTCTAAGTAGGTAAAAACGATGAAGAATAAGATAGTTTTAAGTTATCGATTCATTATACTAGTTTATTATTTATTGGCTTTTTTGATTGTTATTATAAATATTAATCATTTAGAAAGGGTATTAATCTATTCTTTGATTTTAATCGTTTTGTTTGGTATTGTAGTGCATATTTATATATTGAATATTCCAAAATTATTGTTGTCAAATAAGTATATTGAAAAGAATTTATCTACAGTAAAAGAAGCGATAGATAAAATTCATAATAAGTCTATTAATGACAGTTTAATAACAATATATATTTTTCTTTTAGAAATTTCTAATTATAAAGAAGAATATCAAAACTTTGTAGAACAAAATAGTAAAAGAATTTTTGATGAAAAGCAAAATAGACATTGGTATACTATAAAATTACAATATTATTATAATTTAAATAAAAAAGATGAATATTTAAAATTATATGATCCTCAATTGGATAATAAAGTTAAAAACCCACTTTTTAAAATCATGTATCTCATTTTAAATGAAGAATATGAAGAAGCTCTTGAATTATCAAAGAAGGTTACAAGTCAACAAAAAGACATAGGATATGTTATGAGGTTATATTATAGAATTATTTGTTTAGAACATTTAGAAAAAGAAAATGAATTGAATGATTGTATTAATGAGATGGTAGAATTCAATGATCAAATACATTATGTTAAAGAAATTAAAGATAAGTATAAAAAATAATAATATGGTATACTTCTTTTCGTAACTTTATTTAGAAAGAAGTGAAATATGAATGTTAATAAAGATAGTAGATGATGATCAAGTTTTTGCTAAAAAGATAGAGAGTATGGTGTATGATGGATTTAAAGATATCTTTCTTGATTATTCAATAGATTGTATAACAAGTCATTTTGAAGATCGTTATTTTGAAAAAGGAGATATTTTCTTTTTGGATATTGATTTAAAGGAAAAAAATGGCATCAAAATTGCTGAAAAAATTAGAGAGAACAATTCTAATGCAATTATTATATTTGTTTCAGCAATGAATGATATGATTTTTGATTCATTAATTGTACAACCTTTTTACTTTATTAGAAAAGATAATTTTGATAGAGATATGAAAATCGCATGTACTCTAATTCAAAAATATATTAATAAAAATCATAAAATTATTACTTTTGATTTAAATGGTAGAAAAACCTCTATGCAATTATCAGATATCATTTATTTAGAATCCTTTTTACATGAAATTACGATTCATGCACCATTTAATGATTATAAATATTCGAGTACTTTTAATAAAATGATGTCACTTATTAATTCTACGAATATCATTAGAATTCAAAAATCCTATGCAGTTAATTTATTTTGGGTTAAAGAAATTTATAAAGAAGAGTTATTATTGAGAAATGGAGTTACTTTAAAGATTGGAAAGAAGTATCAACAAGATGTAATTGCATCGTATAAGGAGTATTTATTAAAATGATGTATTTCTTTTTAGATTATTTAGAAGTGTTATTAGGCTCCTTATTGATATGTGTCTTTTGTGATATAGAGGATAAGAAAAGATTTTGTTTAATAACATCTATTATTAATTTTTTCATTATGCAGTTCTTACAAAAATATAATTTATTTGGGAATGTGCTAGTGTATGCCATAGGTATTATAAGTTTTATTTTTGTCTCTTTAATGAAAAAGAAATTTGTTCTTTTTAATTTTATTCTTTGTATATTGCCTTCGTGGATTTCTGTTTTTACTTCAACATGTGTTATTCTTTTAATTAAAATAGTTTCACATCTCTCTGTTGTTGAAATCATGGAATCCTATAAAATAATAGTTATGTTTACAGCAAGGATTTTGTTTTTTGTAATCCTTATAATAATTGAAATTTTTAAATCTAAAATAAATAATGCAATCATTGAAAAAAATAAATTTTTATTATCAGTAATCATGATGCTGATTTTTGGAATATATGTCATTTTGTTAAATAATGTAGGCCACATGCAAAAAACAATAGATGATATCTATTTAGTTTTACTTTTGTTAACAGTTTTATTTTTTGTAGTTTGTATTTTGTTTTTACATATGACACGACTCTATAATGAAAAAACAGAATATGTGTTAAAAAATAAAGAATTGGAATACATAGAAAAAAATAAGTCTTTAGTTCATTATCTTCATGATAATGTTATGAAAATACAGCATTCTTTAAGATATGGATTGATTTTGATAGAAAATAATATAGATGATCAAAAATATGAAGATGCTAAACATCAAATAGAACAATTTTATGATTTATTAGATAATAAAATAAATATTATGACGAATAATTATATATTTGATACTTTGTTAAATGATTATATTTTTCTCATAAATTCTAAATATAATGCCAAAGTAAAATCATTGATCAATATAGGAAATGATTCCTTTTTTAAAGATGTAAATAATTGTACAGAAATAATAACTATTATCTCCAATTTCTTTGAGCAATCAGATAAAACATATTTAGAAATAAAATTAATTGAATATGGAACATATATTGAATTAGATTTATTCGTAGAAAGTAATTTTGATAAAATAAATGATGATACCAACATTGATTACTTTGATGATTATGCACATCTAAGAAGAATTTTTGATAAATAATAAAAAGGACTTATACAAACAGCATGGTATAAGTTCTTTTATTTCTAATCAACTTTTAACCTAAACTTAACATAACCTCCCCTTTGCTATGTTAAGATAATGTAAAGGATGTGGAAATAATGAAAGAATGTATATATGTAGTAGAAGATGATGAAAATATTAGAGAAATTATAGATTTAGCTTTAACAAGTGCAGGTTATACTGTTAAACAATATTCAAATGCTTTAGATGCTTTAGAAAATATGAAAACAGATCAAGTGGATCTAGCTGTTTTTGATTTAATGTTACCTGGCATTTCAGGAATTGATGCTATCAAAAAGATACGTGAAACTGATCAAGAATTACCTATTTTGATTTTAAGTGCGAAGGACCGAGAAATTGATAAAGTCAATGGTTTAGATAGTGGTAGTGATGATTATATGACCAAACCATTTGGTGTTTTAGAGTTACAAGCTAGAGTACGTTCTTTGCTTAGAAGACATGCTCCTAAAGCAGCGCCGATTATTGAAAGTCAAACCTTAAAAATTGATAAACAAACAAGAACAGTGATGCATAATGGACAAGTCATGGAACTTACAAATAAAGAATATCAGTTACTTCTTTATTTAGTAGAAAATCATAAACGTGTAGTCGAAAGAGATGAAATTTTAAATCATATTTGGGGTTATGATTTTATAGGTGAATCAAGAGTTTTAGATGTGCATATTCGTGCTTTAAGAGCTAAATTGGATGATGATGGAAGTAAGTATATTAAAACTATTAGAGGTGTAGGATACCGCTATGTTGAGGAAGTGAAATAAGATGAATAAAGCTCTATTTAAATATTTTGCAACAGTTTTAATTATTACGTTATTATTTTCTTCAAGTGTTTCAATGGTGATTCTTTCTGATCAAATGATGCAAACAACAAGAAAAGATATGTACTATACGGTAAAGCTTGTAGAAAATCAAATTGATTACCAAAAACCATTAGAAAAACAAATAGATAAATTAAATGATTTAGCTTATACAAAAGATACACGTTTAACAATTATTGATAAAGAAGGAAATGTTTTAGCGGATAGTGATAAAGAGGGGATTCAAGAAAATCATAGTGGACGTAGTGAATTTAAAGAAGCTTTAAGTGATCAGTTTGGTTATGCGACACGTTATTCTTCAACTGTTAAAAAGAATATGATGTATGTGGCTTATTATCATCGTGGTTATGTTGTTCGTATTGCGATTCCTTATAATGGTATCTTTGATAATATAGGACCACTTTTAGAACCATTATTTATTAGTGCTGCTTTATCATTATGTGTTGCTTTAGCTCTTTCTTATCGTTTTTCTAGAACACTTACGAAACCATTAGAGGAAATTAGTGAAGAGGTTTCTAAAATCAATGATAATCGTTATTTAAGTTTTGATCATTATCAATATGATGAATTTAATGTTATTGCGACAAAGCTTAAAGAACAAGCAGATACAATAAGAAAAACACTAAAAACTTTGAAAAATGAAAGATTAAAAATAAATAGTATTCTTGATAAAATGAATGAAGGGTTCATTTTATTAGATACAAATTATGAAATACTTATGGTCAATAAAAAAGCTAAACAACTTTTTAGTGATAAAATGGAAGTGAATCAACCTATCCAAGATTTTATCTTCGATCACCAAATTATAGATCAATTAGAAAATATCGGTGTAGAATCTAAAATCGTTACTCTAAAAAAAGATGAAGAAGTCTATGATTGCCATCTTGCTAAAGTAGAATATGGAGTGACTTTGCTCTTTGTAAATGTTACTGAATCTGTTAATGCTACAAAAATGAGACAAGAATTTTTTTCAAATGTTTCTCATGAACTTAAAACACCTATGACATCCATTAGAGGTTATAGTGAATTATTACAAGCAGGAATGATTGATGATCCTAAAGTAAGAAAACAAGCATTGGATAAAATACAAAAAGAAGTTGATCATATGTCACAATTGATAGGTGATATTTTAATGATTTCAAGACTTGAAAACAAAGATATTGAAGTCATTAAACATCCTGTTCATCTCCAACCAATTGTTGATGATATTTTAGAATCATTAAAAGTAGAAATAGAAAAAAGAGAAATTACAGTAGAATGTGATTTAACATCACAAACTTATCTAGCAAATCATCAACACATCCAACAATTGATGAACAACCTTATTAATAATGCTGTTAAATATAATAAACAAAAAGGAAGTTTAAATATTCATTCTTATCTTGTTGATCAAGACTACATTATTGAAGTAAGTGATACAGGTCGTGGAATTTCACTTATTGATCAAGGACGTGTCTTTGAACGTTTCTTTAGATGTGATGCAGGGCGTGATAAGGAAACAGGTGGTACAGGTCTTGGACTTGCAATTGTAAAACACATTGTTCAATATTATAAAGGAACAATTCATTTAGAAAGTGAATTAGGTAAAGGAACAACCTTTAAGGTTGTCTTACCAATCATTAAGGACTCATTGTAGTCCTTTTTTTATGAAAAAGTATCTAACTTGATAAAATGTGTAATTTTACATATTTTATCAAGTTGAAGGGTGTTGTTACTCATTTTCAAGATATTTTGAATATGTTAAAATGTCATAAAAGAGAGGTAGAAAAAATGCTTCAACAAGAAAGACATGAACAAATACTGGCAAGATTAAATACAGAAGGAAAAGTAAAAGTTAAAGAACTCGCAAATGATTTCGAAGTCACAGAAGATTGCATTCGTAAAGATTTAACGGCTCTAGAAAAAGAAGGACTTTTAAAACGTATTCATGGAGGAGCTATGCAAGTAAGAAAGAATCTCCATGCTTACCATGTAGATGAACGTATGAGTGTACGTTTATCACAAAAGAAAATCATCGCGAAAAAAGCAGTTGAATTGATTGAAGAAAATACGGTGATTTTTTTAGGAATCTCTACAGTGAATTTAGAACTTGCCAAGTGTATTTATCAAAAAAATATATCACTTACAATTATTACAAATATGATTGATATTATGCAATTATTTAGACATGGGGAACATAAAGTAAATCTTATTTTCATTGGAGGACATTTTAATCGCGCTAAAGATGGTTTTATAGGTACTCTTGCAATTGAACAAATTCACAATTATCGTTTTGATCTTTCTTTTATTGGTACAGTAGGAATGAATATTCATGATGGAAAAGTAACCACATATGATGTTGAAGATGGCCTTACGAAAAAAGAAGTCATGGATGCAAGTAAAAAATGTTATCTTGTGGCAGAAAATGAAAAGTTCAATTTGGATGGAAATTATGTTTTTGGGCATTTAAGTGAATTTACGGGATATATTGGTGAACAAGAATTAGGAAGTCCTTTTAAGGAAAAAATAATGGAGTATGGATTAGAAATCATTTAATGATTTCTTTTTTTGTAAAATCAATAAAACAATTATTGAATACTATTGTTTTATAACTTATAATGACCTTGTAATAATAAAAAGCAATAAAAGGAGGCATGTTATGAATTGTTTATATCAAACAAAAAGAATTTCTAAGTTAAAAGAAAAGATGTTAAGTAGTAAACGTTATGCTTCTATTGAACAAGCACGCATCATTACACGTGTTTATCAAGAAAATGAAGATTTATCTATTCCTAAAAAAAGAGCTTTATCTTTAAAAGCGGCATTAGAAGAATTAGAGATTTCTGTAGAATATGAAGAATTGATTGTAGGAAATCGTACCAAAGGTGTACGTTATGGTGTGGTTTTTCCTGAAAGTGGTTGTTCGTGGATCAATCAAGAATTTGAAACGTTACCAACAAGACCACAAGATCAGTTTTTAGTAAAAGAAGAAGATATTAAAGAATTTAGAGAAAAGATTTATCCTTATTGGAAAGGAAAATCTTTAGAAGATGCGATTAAAGGAACTTATGGAAAAGAAATTAATGAAATAAGTAAAGTAGTAAAAATCAATCAAAAAGATCATGCTCAAGGGCATATTTGTCCGGATAGTGCTTTATGGTTAAAACTAGGTCCACAAGGTTTAATGGAAAAAGCAAAAGAAAAATTAAAGAATTGTAAAGATGAACAAAAAGAATTTTATGAATGTACGATTCTTGTATTAGAAGGGGCAGTTCATTTTATGCAAAGATATCATGATTTGATTGAAAGGGAAAAAATCGAATCATTAAAAGAAGTGGGAAAGATTTGCATGAATCTTTCTAAAAGACCTCCAAAAACTTTTCATGAAGCGGTGCAATCTTTATGGTTTTTATTTGTGATATTACATATGGAATCCAATGCTTCTTCTTTTTCACCAGGGAGAATGGATCAATATCTTTATCCTTATTATCAAAGAGATATAGAAAAAGGTAATCTTACTAAACAAGAAGCTTTAGAAATATTAGAATGTTTGTGGTTGAAATTTAATCAAGTTGTTTACTTAAGAAATCAAAATAGTGCGAAGTATTTTGCTGGATTTCCAATAGGATTTAATATTGCGATAGGAGGCGTGGACGAAAAGGGAAATGATACATATAATGATCTTTCTTTACTTTGTTTAAAAGCTCAAGAACATTTAGGATTACCACAACCTAATTTATCTGTAAGACTTAATAAAAATTCTAGCCATGAATTAATGCAAGCTGCTATTAAAGTTGTTTCACTTGGAAGTGGTATGCCACAATTTTTCAATGATGAAGCTATTATTCAACCAATGATTGAAGATTTAGGAATTGAAGAAAAAGATGCACGTAATTATGCTATTGTTGGATGTGTTGAACTGACAACACATGGCAACAATTTAGGATGGTCTGATGCAGCCATGTTTAATTTAAATAAAGCATTAGAACTTACTTTGAATCATGGAAAATGTTTACTAACAAAGCAACAAATAGGATTAGATTTAGGAAGTTTAGAAACATATCAAACTTATCAAGATTTAGAAAATGCTTTTCAAAAACAAATTGATTATTTTATTGATAAAATGATGGCCGCAGAAAAGATTGTAGAAAAAGCACATCAAGATTATTTACCAACAGCTTTTCTATCTACTGTTATTGATGATTGTTTAGAAAAAGGATTAGATGTTACTAAAGGTGGAGCTAAATATAATCTATCAGGTATTCAAATGATTCAAGTAGCCAATCTTGTAGATTCTCTAGCAGCTATTAAACAACTTGTTTATGATGATAAAATGATAAGTCAACATGATTTATTAAATGCTTTACAAGAAGATTTTAAAGGCTATGAAATCATGCAAACAATGCTTTTAAATAAAGTGCCTAAATATGGAAACGATGTAAAGTGGGTCGATGAGCTTGGAAATCAATGGGCATGTTACTTTAGAGAAAAGATGAAACGTTATACAAATTATCGAGGAGGTCCTTATCATACAGGAATGTATACTGTTTCTGCACATGTTCCAATGGGTGAAAATGTAGGAGCATCACCAGATGGCAGAAATGCTTTAAAACCACTTGCTGATGGAGGTATGTCACCTGTCTATGGTAGAGATCTACAAGGCCCAACAGCTGTTTTAAAATCTGTTTCAAAACTTAATAATTCATGTACGACGAATGGTGGTCTTTTAAATATGAAATTCTTACCAGAATTTTTTAAAACAGAAACAGGCTGTTTGAAATTTGAAAATTTCTTACGTGCTTTTGTGGATTTAAAAGTACCTCATATACAATTTAATGTTGTTAGAAAAGAAGATTTGCTTGATGCTAAAGTTCATCCTGAAAATCATCAATCATTGACAATTCGTGTTGCTGGTTATACAGCATACTTTGTTGAACTTGCTGGCAAGCTACAAGATGAAATTATTGAAAGAACAACTTATGAAAATATCTAAAACATTGGTTTTTGATATTAAAAGATTTTCAATACATGATGGGAGTGGTTTAAGAACAACAGTTTTTTTTAAGGGGTGTCCACTTCGTTGTCTATGGTGTCAAAATCCAGAAGGATTAAACACTCAAAGACAAGTCATCTATTTTAAAAATAAATGTATTCATTGTAGATGTTGTCAACAATTCAAAGGACAAATTAATTACCAAAACGATCGCCCATATTTTCAAAATCATCAAGACTTTGATCAAGTTATTAAAACATGTCCTAGTGGTGCTATTCAATATGATAGTCAAGAGTATACTTTAGATAAATTAATGAATAAAATTAAAGAGGATGAAGTTTTCTTTCAACATGGAGGAGGTGTTACATTTTCCGGTGGAGAACCCTTTATGCAAGGTGAATTTCTTATTAAAATTTTAAAAAGATGTCAGAAAGAAAAGATTCATACAGCTATTGAAACATCATTTTATACATCATTAGAACTTATAAAAAAGGCATTGCCTTATTTAGATTTAGTTTATATAGATTTAAAAATATTTGATGAGCAAAAACATCAGGCCTGTACAAATGTATCATCACAACTTATTAAAGAAAATATTCGTTATGTTTTACAAAGTGAATATAAAGATAAAGTGATCATTAGAACACCACTGATTCCAACAATGAGTGCAACGGATGAAAATATTCATCAAATCGTAAAATTTTTAATTCAAATAAATCCAGAAGTAAAATATGAGATGCTGAATTTTAATCCTTTAGCTTCGGCTAAATATGAACTTGTGAATTTAAAATACGGATTAGAATCATATCAAATGTTTACCAAGCAACAAATGCAACATTTTTATGATGTTGCTTTACAAGCAGGAATAAAAAACTTAATAAAAGAATAGGAGAAAAGAAAATGGAATTTATAATTGATACAGTAAACTTAGAAGATATAA
>NZ_JAJDKA010000053.1:0-19912 GCF_020589945.1 Faecalibacillus sp. MSK20_93
CTTGCACTGCGACCTATCAGAAATGAACTGGTCAGCCAACAATGTTGGCAGGTAGTAAGAATCCCCTGTCTTAGACATGGGGAGTGTCAAAACAAGAATATTTAGTGAATGTAGTATATTAGAATGTAATAAAGATCTTGAACTTTATTATTTAGATTCTTTTAAAATAGTACATGAAAAGTAGACTCTTTATAAAGGTCTGCTTTTTAAATTACATTTTTTTGGTGTATTCTTAACAATAAAAAGAGTAAAATAGGCTTTGGAGGTGAGACTATGTTGTTGTTTGGACATAGAGGTTATAGTGATCAATATTCTGAAAATACAATGTTAGCTTTTTCAAAAGCTATTGAAAGTGGATTTGATGGTATTGAAACAGATGTGCATAAAACAAAAGATGGTGTTCTTGTTTTATGTCATGATGAAAAAATCAATCGAACAAGTGATGGAAAAGGTTATATTAAAGATATGACTTATGAAGAGCTTTGTGTATATAATTTTGGAACAAAAGAAAATCCTCAAAGAATTCCTTTGTTGAAAGAATTATTGGAATTATGTAAAGGAAAAAATGTAAAGATCAACTTAGAAATTAAAACAAATAAAATTCAATATCCAGGAATAGAACTAGAAAGTTATCAAATGATCAAAGAAATGGGGATGTTAGATCAAGTTCTCTTTTCAAGTTTTTATGTTGATTCTCTTTATAAATTAAGAGCAATCGATTCATCTTTATATTTAGGTTATCTTTTTGAAGATGATTATGAAAAAAATAAACAATTATGTTTAACACAAAAATTTCATGTACATGCACGTGAAGATTTTCTAGATGAAGATGAAATTGCACTCTTTTTAAAAGCTGGATTAGACATCAATACATGGGGTGTAAAGAACCGTTTTAGATATGCTTATTTTAAGGAAAAAGGTGTCAATATTGTTATTGCAAATAAAAATTTTAAGAAATTAAAAATGTAATCGCCTATGTTATTTTTTTACATCAAACGAGCGATAATGCTTGTTTTTTGTATGTTTTTCATGTAATATGGTTGTGTACAAATGAAAAATTTCACAATAGTTATGGAGGAAATAAAATGGCAGAAAAAAAACCCGTACAACAAGCTGTCCCAACTGAAGCAGAAACTGATGCTCATGTTGATGACCTTGTAAACAAAGCTTTAAAAGCTTTAGAAGAATTTGAAGATTTTACACAAGAACAAGTAGACTACATCGTCGCTAAATGTTCTGTAGCTGGACTAGACCATCATGGTATTTTAGCTGAAGCTGCAGTTAACGAAACAGGACGTGGAGTATTTGAAGATAAAGCTGTTAAAAACTTATTTGCATGTGAATATGTTACTAACAATTTACGTCATTTAAAAACAGTAGGGATCATCAATGAAGATCCACTAACTGGTATTACTGAAATTGCTGAACCAGTAGGTGTTGTTTGTGGTATCGTTCCAACAACTAACCCAACTTCAACAGTAATTTTCAAATCATTAATCGCTTTAAAAACAAGAAACCCAATCATTTTCTCGTTCCACCCAAGCGCTCATGAAAGTTCAAAACAAGCTGCTATCGTAATTAGAGATGCTGCTATTGCTGCTGGTGCACCAGAAAACTGTATCCAATGGTTATCAATTAAATCTATGTATGCTACTAATGCATTGATGAATCACCCAGGTGTTGCAACTATCTTAGCAACTGGTGGTAACGCAATGGTTAAAGCTGCATATTCATGTGGAAAACCTGCTTTAGGTGTAGGTGCTGGTAACGTACCTGCATATGTTGAAAAAACATGTGTATTACCAAGAGCTGTAAATGATATCGTATTATCAAAATCTTTCGACAATGGTATGATTTGTGCTTCTGAACAAGCAGCAATCGTTGACCAAGAAATCTACAGTGATTTCATGAAAGAAATTAAAAGATTCCATGTTTACTTTGTAAATAAAGAAGAAAAAGCTAAACTTGAAAAATTCATGTTTGGTGCAGAAGCTTATTCAGACAATGTTGCTCAAGCTAAATTAAATCCAAATGTTGTAGGTAAACCTGCTGAATGGATTGCTGAACAAGCTGGATTCAAAGTGCCTGCTGAAACACAAATTATCTGTGCTGAATGTAAAGAAGTAGGACCAAATGAACCATTAACTAGAGAAAAATTATCTCCAGTATTAGCTATCTTAAAAGCTAAAAGCACTGATGATGGTATCGCTAAAGCAGCTGCAATGGTTGAATTTAACGGTTTAGGTCACTCTGCTGCAATTCATACAGAAGATCATGAAATTTCTAAAAAATTCGGACATGCATGTAAAGCAATCCGTATCATTGAAAACGCTCCATCAACATTCGGTGGTATTGGATCAGTATATAATGCATTCATTCCATCATTAACATTAGGTTGTGGTTCTTACGGACATAACTCAGTATCTAACAACGTAAGTGCTGTTAACTTAATCAATATTAAGAGAATAGGGAGACGTAATAACAATATGCAATGGGTTAAACTTCCTCCAAAAGTATACTTTGAAAAGAATTCAATTAGATACTTAAGAGATATGAAACATATGGAAAAAGCCATGATCGTTACTGATAGAAGTATGGTAAATCTTGGTTATGTTGAAAAAATCGAAGACGTTATTAGAAGAAGACGTAATCATGTAGATATTGAATTATTCTTTGATGTTGAACCAGATCCAAGTATTGATACTGTAAGAGAAGGGGTAGAATTGATGAGAAAATTCGAACCTGATTGTATCATTGCTTTAGGTGGAGGATCATCAATGGATGCTGCTAAAGTTATGTGGTTAATGTATGAAAACCCAGAAGTTAACTTTGATGATATCAAACAAAAATTCATGGATATCAGAAAACGTGCTTTCAAATTCCCTGAATTAGGTAAAAAAGCAAAAATGATCTGTATCCCAACTACATCAGGAACTGGATCAGAAGTTACTCCTTTCGCAGTTATCACTGATAAGAAAGAAAACAAAAAATATCCATTAACTGACTATGCTTTAACACCAACTATCGCTATCGTTGATCCTGAATTCGTAATGTCATTACCAGGAGCAATCGCTGCTGATACAGGTATCGACGTATTAACTCATGCGGTTGAAGCTTATGTTTCAATCTTAGCATCTGACTTTACTGATGGATGGGCTAAACAAGCTGTTAAATTAGTATTTGATTACTTAGAAGAATCAGTTAAGAAAGGTACTCCAATTGCTAGAGAAAAAATGCATAATGCTGCAACTATCGCAGGTATGGCATTCGCAAATGCATTCTTAGGAATGAACCACTCATTAGCTCATAAGATTGGTGGAGAATGGCATATTCCTCATGGTAGAACAAATGGTATCTTATTACCACACGTAATTAGATATAACGGAACTATTCCAACTAAATTAAATATCTGGCCAAAAATTGAAAACTATAAAGCTGATGTTAAATTCATGGAATTAGCTCAATTAATCGGATTAAATCCTAAAACTCCAGCTGAAGGTGTTGAAATGTTCGCTGATGCTTGTGAAGAATTATGTCACAAAGTAGGTGTTGTATCTAACGTAGAATCTCAAGGTATCTCAAGAGAAGCTTGGGAAGAATCAGTTCATAGAATTGCTATGAATGCTTACGAAGATCAATGTACACCAGCTAACCCTAGAATGCCTATGGTTAAAGATATGGAAGATATCTTACGTAAAATTTACGATTACAAAAATAAATTTGATAAATAATAGTTAAGGTAGGCATGTCCTACCTTTTCTTTTACCTTAAGAGAAAGTTCATAATGAATTCATATAGAATTGTTATATTAATCATGTCAGATGAAGACAATATAATAAACAAGTATAAGTGACCCCTCTCCCAAAAAATCACTTATACGCAAGGAAAGGAACGGTGTTCCTTTTTTTGTGTAAAAATAATAAATTTATTATTGCAATAAATATTTAATATTGTTAGAATAAGAAAGGGCAATACAGTGTCTTCCATAGGAAGGCACTTTTTATTTTTATAGATACTAGAGGAGGATAAAAAATGGCTAAATACATATTTGTAACAGGTGGAGTTGTGTCTGGTCTTGGTAAAGGATTAACAGCTGCATCTTTAGGAAGAATTTTAAAACAAAGAGGACAAAAAGTCTTCATGCAAAAATTAGATCCATATATTAACGTTGATCCAGGAACAATGTCACCTTATCAACATGGGGAAGTATTTGTTACTGCAGATGGGGCAGAAACAGACTTAGACTTAGGACACTATGAAAGATTTATTGATGAACAATTAAATAAAAACTCATCAATTACAACAGGTAGAATTTATAGTAACGTTATTTCAAAAGAAAGACGTGGAGATTATTTAGGAGCTACTGTACAAGTTGTTCCTCATATTACAAATGAAATTAAAGAAAGAATTTATGCAGCGGCACGTAGTTCTAAAGCAGATATCGTCATTACTGAAATTGGTGGAACAACAGGAGATATCGAAAGTTTACCTTTCATTGAAGCTATCCGCCAAGTAAGATTAGATTTAGGATATGAAAATACCGTTTATATTCATACAACTTTACTTCCATACATTGGAGCAAGTCATGAAGTAAAAACAAAACCAACACAACATAGTGTTAAAGAATTAAGAGGTTTAGGTATTCAACCAGACTTTATTGTTTGTCGTAGTGAACATCATATTGAAAAAGAATTAAAAGATAAGATTTCATTATTCTGTAATGTACCAACACAAAATGTTATTTCAAACTATGATGTAGAAAACTTATATGAATTACCACGTATGTTATTAGATCAAAAAATGGACGATTTAGTATTACAACATTTACAAATCAATGCACCAGCGGCTCATATGGATGAATGGGATGCATTAGTTAACCGTGTTAAAAACTTAAATCAAGAATTAAATATTGCGTTAGTTGGAAAATATGTTCAATTACCGGATGCTTATTTATCAGTTAACGAAGCTTTAAGACATGCAGGATATTATGTAAACAGTGTAGTTAATATTGATTTTATTAATTCAGAAGAATTAAATAAAGAAAATGTAGCAGAAAGATTAAAAGATGCTGATGGTATTATCGTTCCAGGTGGATTTGGTGATCGTGGTATTGCTGGTATGATTGATGCCATTGAATATGCACGTACTAATAAAGTTCCACTTTTAGGTATTTGTTTAGGTATGCAATTAATTACCATTGAATATGCTAGAAATGTTTGTGGTATTAAAGATGCTAACTCATTAGAATTTGATGAATTATGTAAGAATCCAGTGATCAATTTAATGTCTGACCAATCTTTAGAAGATATGGGAGGTACACAAAGATTAGGTGATTATGAATGTCAATTAAATCCAGGGACACATGCTTATCGTCTTTATGGAAAAGAAATGATTAAAGAAAGACATCGTCATAGATATGAATTTAATAATAACTATAAAGATGTTTTAGTTGAAAATGGTTTAAAAGTTGCAGGATTTAACCCAGAAAGAAACCTTGTAGAAATTGTTGAGTTAGAAGATCATCCTTACTATGTAGGATGTCAATTCCATCCAGAATTTACTTCAAGACCAAACCGTGCACAACCTTTATTCCAAGGTTTAATTTCTGCAGCACATGATCGTAAATATAATAAATAAAAAAGCAATATCGAAAGATATTGTTTTCTTATACAAAAAAGGAGATTGTCGAGGCAATCTCCAAATTTTTATTTCTTAGGTAATTTAAATGAGCTCTTTAATGAAACGATTCTATTAAATACAAAATGATCATCTGTAGAATCTTTTGTATCAATACAGAAATATCCATTTCTTACAAATTGGAATGAATCACCAGGTTTATATTTTTCAATAGCTGGTTCAACATAACAATCTTCAATAACAGTTAATGAATTAGGATTTAAGTTTAAAGATCCATCTTCATTATAAACACCTTTTTCTTCATCAACTAAGTTTTCATATAAACGAGCTGTTACTTTTTTACAATGATGAACAGGAACCCAATGAATTGTTCCTTTTACTTTTCTACCTGTAAATCCTGTACCATTTTTAGTAATAGGATCATAAGTACAATGAACAACTGTTACTTTTCCATTTTCATCTTTTTCAAAATCAACACATTTAACGAAATAAGCATTCATTAAACGAACTTCATTTCCTGGGAACAATCTAAAATATTTTTTAGGTGGTTCTTCCATAAAGTCATCACGATCAATCCATAATTCTCTTTCAAATGGAACTTTTTCATAACCTAAATCAGGATTTTCCATGTTGACCATCGCATCTAAATATTCTACTTGTCCTTCAGGATAGTTATCGATAACTAATTTAATAGGATCTAAAACAGCCATCACACGAGGTGCTTTAGGTTTTAAATCATTACGAATACAATATTCTAACATTGCATAATCATTTGATGAGTTACTTTTTGTAACACCAACTAATTCCATAAAAGATTTAATGGATTCTGGTGTAAATCCTCTACGTCTTAATGCTGCAATTGTCACTAAGCGAGGATCATCCCAACCATCAACGATTCCTTCATCTACTAAGCGTTTAATATAACGTTTTCCTGTAATAACATTTGTTAAATAAAGTTTTGCGAATTCAATTTGTTTTGGTGGATGTTCATAACCAATTTCTTGAACGACCCAATCATATAAAGGACGATGATCTTCAAATTCAAGAGTACAAATTGAATGAGTAATTCCTTCAATGGCATCTTCAATTGGATGAGCAAAGTCATACATTGGATAAATACACCATTTATCTCCTGTATTATGGTGTGTCATTCTGGCAACACGATAAATAATAGGATCACGCATATTGATATTGGATGAAGCCATATCGATTTTAGCTCTTAATACTTTTGATCCATCTTCAAATTCACCATTTTTCATTCTTTCAAATAAATCTAAGTTTTCTTCAATAGAACGATTACGGTATGGAGAATCTTTACCGGGTTCTGTTAAAGTACCACGGTATTCTCTAATTTGTTCAGGACTTAAATCACAAACATAAGCTTTTCCTTTTTTGATTAAAAGAACAGCAGCTTCATACATTTGATCAAAATAGTTTGAAGCAAATTTGATATCACCATCATATTTAGCACCTAACCATTCTACATCTGAAACAATACTTTCGACGAATTCTGTTTTTTCTTTCATTGGATTTGTATCATCGAAACGTAAATTAAATGTTCCGTTATATTTTTTAGCTAATCCATAATTTAATAAGATTGATTTAGCATGACCAATGTGTAAATAACCATTTGGTTCAGGAGGAAAACGTGTCGCAATTTTTGTATATTTTCCTTCCGCTAAATCTTGATCTATAATTTTTTCAATAAAATTTTTACTTACTACTTCTTCTTTATCCATAGGAAGTCCTCCCATAATTTTTATATGTTTTAGTTTACCATATTTTCCTTGATTATAAAACATCCAATACTTCATAAATTAGAAAATATGTGCTAGAATGTTTGCGGAAGGTGATAACATGTTTAGAATAGGACAATCGATTGATATTCATCAATTAGTAGAAGGAAGAGATTTATATATTGGTGGTGTAAAAATTGACCATGATAAAGGTTTATTAGGACATAGCGATGCAGATGTTTTATTACATGCCATTATTGAAAGTATTATTGGGGCATTAGGTCTTGGTGATATTGGAAAACATTTTCCAGATACGGATCCTCAATATAAAGGAATTTCTTCAATGGTTTTATTGGAACATTGTTATCAACTGATGGATAAAGAAGGTTATGAAATCAATAACCTTGATAGTATTATTATGTGTGAAGCACCTAAGATGGCTCCACATATTCAAAAAATGAGAGAAAATGTCGCAAGTAAATTACATTGTGACATTAGCCAAATTAACATTAAAGCAACACGTGGAGAAAAACTTGGTTTTGTCGGCAGACAAGAAGGAATGGTAGCTCAAGCGGTTGTATTATTAAGGAAAAAAGGAGTATAGAAATGGCAAAAGTAAGAACAAGATTTGCACCTAGTCCAACTGGATATATGCATATCGGTAACTTAAGAACAGCATTATATGAATATTTAATTGCTAAACATGATCATGGAGATTTTATTTTAAGAATTGAAGATACTGATCAAGAAAGAGAAGTTGAAGGTGCTGTTGATATGATCTATAAAGTTATGGATCAAACAGGATTAGGTTATGACGAAGGACCTAATAAACCAGGAGAAGTTGGACCTTATGTTCAATCTGAAAGATTAGCTATTTATAAAGAATATGCTGATAAATTAGTTGAATTAGGGGGAGCTCATTATTGTTTCTGTGATGAAGAAACAATCAATAAGGTAAAAGAAGAATCTGATAATGAAGAATTAGGATATATTGATCCTTGTAAACATCTTTCTTTAGAAGAAGCAAAACAAAGAATCGCTAATGGTGAAAAATATGTTGTAAGACAAACAATTCCAAGTACTGGAATTACTTCTTTTGAAGATGAAGTTTATGGGCATATTGAAGTAGAAAATGCAGGACTTGCTGAAGGGGTTTTATTAAAAAGTGATGGTTATCCTACATATAACTTTGCGAATATCGTAGATGATCATTTAATGAACATCACTCATGTTGTAAGAGGAAATGAATATTTATCTTCAACACCTAAATATAATTTAATTTATCAAGCATTTGGATGGGATGTACCATCATATATTCATTGTCCACCTGTTATGAAAGATGAAAAACATAAATTATCTAAACGTAATGGAGATGCTTCTTATCAAGATTTAATTAATAAAGGTTTCTTAAATGAAGCAATCTTAAATTATATTGCTTTACTTGGGTGGTCACCTGAAGGTGAACAAGAAATCTTCTCATTAGATGAATTAATTGAAGCATTTGATGTTAAACGTATTTCTAAATCTGGGGCTATTTTTGATATGAATAAATTAAAATGGATCAATAGCCAATATATTAAGAAATTAGATACAAAACAATTAACAGAATTATGTTTACCATTTTTACAAGAAGCTTATGATTTAAGCGATAAAAGTGAAGCATGGATTGAAAAATTAGTAGAAGTGCATAGAGATCATATTTCTTGTGGTGAAGAAATCGTTGAACAAGTTAAATTATTCTTTGAAGATGAAATTCATTTAGAAGAAGAAGCTATTGAATTTATGAAAGATGAAGCTATTCCAAATACTTTAGCTGTATTTAAATCTAAAGTCGCAGAATTAGCTGAAGAAGATTTTAAACAAGATCAAATTTTTGCTTGTATTAAAGCGACTCAAAAAGAAGCAAAAGCAAGAGGAAAAATGTTATACATGCCTTTACGTATTGCAACAACTGGTATTATGCATGGTCCTGATTTAGCGGCTTCTATGGAATTATTAGGTAAAGAAAAAGTATTAAAAAGATTAGGATAGGAAATTACTCTTATCCTTTTTTATGTTTTTTTTACATAGAGTTTGATTTATGTTGCTTTTTTTGAAATGAAGGCATAATATATTGTCAAAAGTACGGTATTTTTCACAAAAAAGACATAATGAGATGGTATAATAGGTTAGAAAGAGGTGATAACAATGAAGAAGAAAATAATTGGTATTGTTTTAACATTCTTTGTTGTTGTAAGTACTCTTCTAACGATTTTTGCTTTTAGAATAACACCCGTTACTTTAAAAAGAGATACTTTTGTTTATGAATATGGAACACCAATTTCTAATAATCCGGTAGATTATGTCAATGCTAATGCAAATGTTATTAATGAGGTACAATTAAATTTTTCTAATTTAAAAAATGAGATAGGTGTTTATAAAGTATCGGCTTCTTATGCGGGAGTAGAATTTCCATTTTACATTAAAATTCAAGATACAACAAAACCAGTTGTAACTTTAAATCAAGTTGTTTTTAATGTGAATTTAAATGAAGAAATTAGTGCTTTGAATTTGATAGATAAAGTAGAAGATCAATCAGAAGTTATTGCTTATTTTTTAGAGGATGATGGAACAAAAAATACAACTCTTAAATTCACAAAAAAAGGTTCTTATATAGTTAATATTATTGTAGAAGATGTGGTGGGAAATCAAGCGGCTAAATTAAGAGCTAAGATTGTTGTGGGAAGCTTAGGAAATCATCCAACGCTTGAAGGTATTGATGATGTTGAAATTGTTCAAGGAACACATTTTGATATTATGGAAGGTGTTAAAGCTAGTGATGGTAATGGAAATGATATTACACATCAAATTAAGATTTTGAAAAATACAGTCAATACTGAAGAAGTAGGAAGCTATGAAGTTATTTACTCAATTACAAATAGTCAGGGTAATAATATTCAAAGAACAAGAAAAGTAGAAGTGATTAAAAATGAAAGTGAGAAGAAAAAATGAGTGTAACTTTAGCGATGATTGTGATATCCGTAGCCATTTATGTCATTATTAATTTTATAGATCATTCAGATGAAAAATCAGCGTTGGCTATTAAATATGGAGCTTTTTATCCTCCTAAAATAGAATATAAACAAGAGTATTGGCGCTTTTTAACAGCTAATTTTGTTCATGTTGATTTAGTTCATATTTTTATGAATTGTTATGCACTTTATTATTTGGGTGGAACTTTCTTTGAACCTTTTTTGGGAAGTTTAGAATATTTGTATTTAGTATTAATTTCTGGAATTTTTTCTTATCTTATTACTTATATGGCATCAAAAAAAGAGGGACGTTATCAAAATACGATTACTTTAGGTGCAAGTGGTATTTTTTATGGGTTTTTAGGAGCTATTGTGACTTTAGGTGTTGTTTTTCAAGGACCATTTTTAATGGTTTTAAAACAATTTATTCCTGTCATTGCTATTAATGTTGTTTTTACGTTGGCAGATAAAAATATTTCTAAAACAGGGCATTTAGGTGGCTTTGTTGGTGGTGTTATTGCTATGCTAGTGCTTATTGGAAGTGGTTTATGCGTTTATTAATTGATGGAGATGCTTGTCCTGATCGTCAAAAAGTTATTGAACTTGCTTTGCATTATGGAGTAGAAGTTTTATTGTTTATTGATTTTGCACATGTTATTGAAGATGAAAGAATTCAAATAATTATGTGTGAAGTAGGAAAAGATAGTGTTGATCAAATGATTCTTTCTTATATACAAGAAGGTGATCTATTGATTAGTCAAGATTATGGACTTGCAAGTTTAGCTTTGCTTAAAAATGTAACGATACTTCATGTATCGGGGAAAAGAATTACAGAAGATAATATTAATAATTTGTTGACTTCTCGTTACTTAGGACATCTTTCTAGAAAACAACATAAGCATGTAAAAGGACCTAAAAAAAGGAATTATAAGACATCACAATTCTTTTTAAGAGAATTAGAAAAGATATTTATTGAAAATAAAATAAACGAAGAAAAAGCAATACTAGAATAAACATCTAGCATTGCTTTGTTTTTATTTTCCAGAATCTCCATAGTTTTTAAGCACACGAGCACTTGGATCATCAACATCACAGTTTTCCCATTCTTTATTTGGCATCCAGAAATCTTTGATCCATTTTCCTTGTTGTGGGAAGAATGATTCAAAAATATCTCTATACATTAATGATTCTTTGGTGAAAGGTGTACAATATGAATATTTATCTTTAGCATTTAAAACATCTTCATCACTGTATTTATCTTCAGCTAATTCTTTTAAATAATCTACCATTGAATGACCAACAGCATCAGAAAAAGCTGCTTTTTCTCTAAATAAAATATCGTGTGGTAAATAATCAGTTCCTTCAAAAGCATGTCTTAACAAATATTTTCCTTTATTATAAACATTCATTTTTTTAGCAGGATCAATAGACATAGAATAATCAACAAAATCAAGATCAGCAAAAGGAACACGTCCTTCAAGAGCATGTGCAGAAATACAACGATCGGCTCTTAAGACATCGTACATATAAAGTTCTTTGATTCTTTTACTTGCTTCTTCTTGGAAAGCTTTAGCGTTAGGTGCAAAATCAGTATATTTATAACCAAATAATTCATCTGAAACTTCCCCAGTCATAATAACTTTAATATCGGTATTTTGGTGAATATATTTACATAAAATATACATGGCCATACTCGCACGAATTGTTGTAATATCGAAAGTTTCAAGATGATAGATGACTTCTTTTAGATGTTGATAGAGATTTTCTTTATTCATAATAACTTCTGTATGTTCTGTTCCTAAATAATCAGCAACTTGTTTAGCGTATTTTAAATCAATAGGATCACTTTCCATACCGATAGCGAAAGTACGAATAAGTTTATCTGATAATTTTTGACCAATGGCACATACTAAAGAAGAATCTAATCCACCGCTTAATAAATATCCAATTGGAGCATCAGACATAAATCTTTTTTCTACGGCTTTTTCAAGTTTCGTTTTTAATTTTCCAGCAATTGTTTCTAAATCATCATCAACGATTGTTTTAGGATCACTTAAATCATTATAACAAACAAATTGACCATCTAAATAATAATGTCCTGGTGGAAAAGGCATAATATCATCACATAAATCAAATAAAGCTTTGGCTTCGGAAGCAAAACATATTTGATGTTCTTTTTTACTATAACCATAAAACATAGGTCTAATTCCCATTGGGTCTCTTGCTGCCATTAACTGTTTCGTTTTGTTATCGTATAAAACAAGAGCAAATTCAGCATCTAAATATTTACATAAAATTTCAAGTCCATATTGTTCATATAATGGAATCAAAACTTCACAATCACTACCAGATTTAAAAGTATAGCTACTTTCTAATTTTGTTTTTAATGCTGGATAGTTATATATTTCACCATTACATACAAGTGTATAATCTTTATAAACAAAAGGTTGATTTCCATTTGTTGATAAATCCATAATTGATAGACGGTTAAATCCCCATGTTATTCCATGATCAATTGAGACATGTTGATAATCAGGTCCACGATACGCTGCTTTATCTAAAGCTTTTTGGAAAACCTGTAATTCAAATTCTTCACTTCCAACGACTAAAAAACCACACATTTTAATATCCCCCTTATAATTAAAAAACGCACATAGTGTGCGAGTATCGTGTAACATATAAATCCAAAGATATACATGGTACGGAAAATACTTCAAAGAGTACTCGATACCCGCTAGTTGTAACATAACTAGAGACGTTCTAGCCTACTTGCATTGCTTTCGGTAGACAGCTCGAAGGTGTTCTTCATATTTTCGTTCACTGCTAGTCTTTCACCTTCTACTAGCTCGCTGTTGCTTCGTAAAAATACTACTCTCCTTGTCTTTGCTTTTAACTTGTTTACAGTATAGTATAGGATTTATAAAAAATCAATAAGAAATAATTAATATGATAAAAAATATTTAATTTTATACAATTATAAAATGTGAATAACTTTTGAGACAAATTTGAGACAAAAAACATAAAAAAATCATGTATAATGTTAATGTCTAGAAAAATATAAATATAGGAGTTTAAAAATGCCAAAAGATATACACATGTTAGTAAGTATGATTAATATGAAATTAAGAGATGATGATATGCAATTATCACATGTTCTTTCTATTTATGATTTGGATGAAACTGAGTTTATGAAAAGATTAGATGAAAACGAATATTTTTATGATGAAAGTACAAATCAAATTAAAACAAAATAATTGTTTTATCAAAGAATAGTGATATAATTATGAATACTTAAACGGAGGGAATTTAAATGTTAAAATTAGAAGATTTTAAAGCAGCTAAAAAAAGAGTTGATGAAGTTATCTTACCAACTCATTTAATACATAGTGATGCCTTTTCTGAAGAATGTGGAAATGATGTCTACATCAAACCTGAAAACTTACAAAAAACAGGAGCTTTCAAAATTAGAGGGGCCTACAATAAAATTATGAAATTAGATGATGAAGCAAAGAAAAAAGGGTTAATTGCTTCTTCAGCTGGAAATCATGCACAAGGTGTTGCTTATGCAGCAAAAAAATTAGGGGTCAAAGCAACAATTTGTATGCCAGCACATACACCATTAATTAAAGTTGATGCTACAAAAGCACATGGAGCGGATGTTGTATTATATGGTGAAGCTTATGATGAAGCTTATGAAAAAGCTGTAGAATTACAAAAAAGTGAAGGATACACTTTTGTTCATCCTTTTGATGATGAAGATGTTATGGAAGGGCAAGGAACAATTGCTTTAGAAATTATGGAAGAACTTCCAGATGTTGATTATATTTTAGTACCAATTGGTGGTGGTGGATTAATTTCAGGTATTGCTTGTGCAGCAAAGCAAATCAATCCATCTGTTAAAATCGTTGGTGTTGAACCAGAAGGTGCAGCGAGTGCCCTTGCCGCAGTTGAAGATGATCAACTTGTTAAATTAAGTGAAGTAAGTACAATCGCTGATGGTACAGCAGTTAAACAAATTGGAGAAACTCCATTTGAATATATTAAAAAATATGTTGATGAAATCGTAACTGTAAGTGATTATGAATTGATGGAAGCCTTCTTATTACTTGTTGAAAAACATAAATTAATTGCTGAAGGATCAGGTATTTTATCATTAGCGGCTTTAAAGAAATTACATTGTAAACGTAAAAAAGTTGTTTCACTTATTTCAGGTGGAAATATGGATGTTATGACAATTTCTTCAATGATCAATAAGGGACTTATTTCAAGAGGAAGAATTTTAACATTTTCAGTACAATTACCAGATATTCCAGGACAATTAGAAGTTGTTTCTCATTTACTTAATGAATGTAATGCAAATGTTATTGGAGTTGAACATAACCAATTTAAAAACTTTGCTCGTTTTTCTGAAGTAGAATTAAGAGTGACCTGTGAAACAAATGGTGAAGCTCATATTCAAGCGATTGCTGATAAATTTAAAGAAAATGGTTATATTATTCAAAAAATTAACTAATCTTATAAACCGCTTAGGCGGTTTTTTATTTTCAATGAGGTGAAGATTATGATTTATAAATATTTTAAAGAGTGTAAAAAATTAATTGTATTGATTACTTTATTAGGCATGCTTATTGGTATGCTTTTTTTTATAACTAAAGATACACCACCAACACTGGTACTAAAAAAGAAAAAAATCAATATTGAATATGGACAAACTTATTATGCTAATTTTAAAGGTTTAGTGGATACAACAGGAATGAGTAAAAAGGAGATTTGTTATTTAAAAAAGAATGTAAGTATAACGGATAATCTTCAAAATGAAGATCAAAAAAGTTATCCAGCAGTGGGAAAATATAAGATTTTTATAAAATATAATAATAAGCTTTCAACGATTCAAATTATCTGTAAAGATACATTAGCACCTGTACTAGCATTTCCTAAAAATGTAGATGTTATAAAAGAAAGTGATTTAGAAAGTATTGATTTTAAATCATTGATCATAGCTACCGATTTATCACCATTAAAAGAAATTCAAATAGATACAAGTCAAATCGATATTCATAGAATAGGTGAATATCAAGTAAAAGTATTTGTAGAAGATATTTATAAAAATAGAAGAGAAAAAGAATTTAAGGTCAATGTTACAGAAAATAAACAAGAAACAACTAATTCTCAAAATAATCAAGAAAATAATGTGAATAAGATTGAAAGTGAAAATAATAAACCGAATGAGGACATTACAATCTCTCAATCAAATGAAAAAAATAATGTAAAGGATCATTTAGATAATGATCATCAACAAACAAAGCCCCTACAAACGGTTTATTGGTATGAATGTTACCTTTGTGGATTATATGTTGATTCAAATGTTTCTTTAGAAGATGCTAAAAAGAAGTTTGATCAAACAAAGTGTACAGATGCTATTGAATTTTCAGGAATAGAGTGGAGACATAGTAGATTTCATTATGGAATTAATCATTCTTAGAAAATTGAAGGAGGAGTAAAAGTGAATTGTGTTTATAAGTGGATTTTAGGTCCATAGGCAATCAGAGATTGTCTTTTTTTATTAGAAATTATTTATGATGGAGGAATATGAAATGAAACAGAAAAAAATATTTGATAAAGTTATGAAAATATTTGCAGTTATGGTGTTTATTTTATCTATGTGTTTTTCACAAAAATATGCAAATAATGTCGAAGCATGGGATAATAGTACACCTCATGAATTTACACGTATTAAACAAATTGATTATCCATGGTGGTGGTCTTCTAAAATAGCTAGTGCGAAAAAATGGTCCACTTATATGTGTAAATATGATAATAAATATGCTTATTGTTTAGAAGCAAGTAAAAAATCACCATCAGCTGGAAAATATCCAGCTCAAGTGATTGAAAATAATGAGGCTGTAAGAAAAATTCTTTATTATGGATTTGGAGGACCAGGCTATGATCAAGCAATTAAAGAAATGTATACAGTTGAATTAAATTCTTGTGTTCCTGATGATTTTGGAGAAAAGCATGGTAACTTTGATGATGGTGCTTATTTGTTTACCCATATTTGGCTTTCTTATGCTTATGGCGGAGATTTAATGGGGTTAAACTTAAAAGATTTCAATGCTAAATGGCCAAATGCAGATGGTAATAGTGGTTATGGAGATAATATTTTATGGGGCTATAACTGGCTTATGAATCAACCTGATATTGGTTATGCTTATTTTAGCCCAAGTCAAGATGGTGGAGTTACAGCCTCTTTTAAGGCTGAATTTGATAAGGTAAATAAACTTCAAAAAACCAATACTGTTAAATTAGAAGGAACAAGTCATTCTACCATTCAAGTTCCTTTACAAAATAATGTTACACTATATAACGTAACAAAAGGAACGATGCAAACAGGAGGGACGGCAACTGTAAATGGTGGAGAAAGTTTCTATTTAACAGCACCATGTAAAAATAGTCCAGAAAATTATAAGTCAGGAAATATTGCGGGAAAAGGTTGTGAAATGTTTACTGCATTAGCTATTAAAGATGGTGCAGAAGGAACACAAACAGAAGGTTCATGGAATTTAGATCCTGATGGAAATAAATTAAAATATGAAGTTGAATGGTTGGATTTTGGAGCGTTACGCCTTTCTAAGGTAGATAATACTTCTGAATTTCAAAAAAATTCTAAATTTAGATTAATTTCAATTTCTTATACAGGATATGATGAAACTTTTGAAGTCACAAAAGATGAAAATGGAGATTATGAATTATTTATTGATTATTTACCTGTAGGAACTTATTCACTTACTGAGATTGAATGTGAAGATCACTTTGCGCCTGTTGTTGCTAAATGGCAAGTGACAATTGTAAAAGATAAGACAACAAAGAAAATTGTTGTAAATACATTAAGACCAACAGGAACATTAAAACTTCAAAAGAAACTTGAAGACGCACGTCAGGGAGCTGTTGATCTTGCAGATAAAGATATTAAAAAAACAAAATATAAAGTTGTAGCAATGAATGATATTGTTGATACAGTATCCTTGAAAAAATTATATTCTAAAGGGGAAATAATTACTTTAGGAAGTGGAAAATGTATTGTTGATACAAATGATGGTCAAATGATTACTTATTCAAATGGTGTACAAGTTTCAAAAGGAATAATGAATGAAGAAGGAATTATTTCTGTAGATGAAAATGGTCAATTAGAAATGACAGGAATTCCTCTTGGAAAATATCAAGTTGTTGAAGTTTCATGCCCTCAAGGTTATGTTTTAGATTCTACACCTTATGATTTTGAAATTACACAAAAAGATCATACAACAACAATTTATACAACCTCTCATGAACAAACAAATCAAATTACTAAGACAACATTTACTAAAACCGATGTTACTGGTGATCAAGAAGTTAGTGGTGCTAAAATGTCTATTACGGATTTAGAGGGAAAAGTTATTGATGAATGGATTTCATCTAATAAGGCCCATGAAATAGATGGATTAGAAAGTGGAAAAACTTATTATTTAAATGAGGATACAAGTCCAGCAGGATATGTAAAAGCAACGAAAATTGAATTTAAAGTCAATGAAGATGGAAAAATTCAAAAAGTAAATATGAAAGATAAAGTTGTAACAATTTCTAAAGTAACTTTAGGTGGTGAAGAAATTCAAGGAGCTTTATTACAAGTAATAGATGAGGAAGGGAATACAGTTGATCAATGGTATAGTGATGGAAATGAACATCCTGTAAGTGGGTTAGAAGAAGGAAAAACGTATACTTTACATGAAGATTTAGCACCTTTAGGATTTAATTTAGTAAATGATATATCTTTTACAGTTTCTTATGAAAAAGAAAATCAAAAAATAGAAATGATTGATACTTTTGTTAAAGTTTATAAACAAAAAGAAGATGGTAATTTGTTAAAAGGAGCACAGCTTACAGTTGTTTCTACAAAAACAAAAAATAGAATTGATCAATGGATTACAGGACAACATATTTTTGATATTAATGATGTTATGAAGAAAAAAATATTAAAAGGGGATATGTGTCAAGGTAAAAATGAAGAAGGTATTGAATACAAAGTTGTTCCCCAATTAAAATCAAATGATTATTTTTTAATGTTGAAAGATGGAGAAGATGTGACATATTATTGTATAGATATTCAAGGAGATGAGACAGCCCACTTAATACAAGGACTTAATAGTGGGGAAAAATATATTTTAAGAGAAACATTGACACCTTGTGGATATGCAACAGCTAAAGAACAAATTTTTGAAATAAGAGAAAAGAATATTGTTTTAAAAGTTGTTGATGAAGATATTAAAGTGGATATTTCTAAAAAAGACATAACAAATAAAAAAGAATTGTCTGGAGCTCATTTACAAGTGAAAAATGAAGATGGAGAAGTTCTTGATTCTTGGATTTCAACTGATCAAGAACACCGCATTTGTCATTTGGAAGTTGGTAAAAAATATATTTTAGAAGAAACAATGGCACCTTATGGTTATGAAAAGAGTGAAAAAGTCGAATTTGTGATTAAAGATACTGGAGAAATACAAAAAGTCATCATGTATGATCAACCAATTATTCAAGCAATTAAAACAGGTGATAGTTCAAAGTTGAATTATTTTATAATGCTTGGTGCTTTAAGTGGAATTTGTATTTTTTTATGTAGAAAAAGGGATGTTAAATCCCCTAAATCTAAATGATTTCATCAATAAGACCATATTCTAAAGCTTCTAATGGATCTAAGTAGTAATCACGATCACAATCATGAATGATTTTTTCTAATGATTGTTTAGAATTTTCGCTTAAAATAAGTGAAAGTTTTTTCTTTTGTTTGCATATTCTTTTGGCGTTTATTTCAATATCACTTGCTTGTCCTTCTAAAGAGGCAAGAGGTTGATGTATCATTATTTCACTATTTTTTAATGCACATCTTTTTCCTTTGGAACCTGCACTTAAAAGAATAGAAGCCATACTTGCTGCCATGCCACAACAAATTGTGCTGACATCACATGAAACAAAGTTCATTGTATCAAAAATTGCTAGTCCTGCAGAAACACTACCGCCAGGTGAATTGATATACATGTAAATATCATTTTTATTATCTTGTGCTTCTAAATAAAGTAATTGACCAATAATTGAACTTGCCATGGCATCGTCGATAGTTCCTGTAAGTAGAATAATTCTTTCTTCTAAAAGTTTGGAATAGATATCGTAGGCATATTGATGATTTTTATCTTTTTCTATAACGGTTGGTATTAGATGCATAAAATAACCTCCATATGTAATTATAGAAATTAATAATAAAAATTATTCTTTGCGCTGATGAAATAAGTAAAAATTTTTTTAAAAAAATAGTAGAAAATAGTGTAAGCGCTAACGATATGATGAAATGGGAATTATTAGAAAAATAAAGGAAAAATTAATGCATCTTATACAAGAAATCAACGTTGTAATAGTTGCTTTTGTGAAGTTTTTGACTTATAACCTGACTTTGGTATCCAGCATTAAAATATAGTGATAGTAAAAAAGCAGTAGGAATTC
>NZ_JAJDKA010000054.1:0-19904 GCF_020589945.1 Faecalibacillus sp. MSK20_93
CTGCTGGTTTTCAAGACCAGTCCCTTCAGCCAGACTTGGGTAAATCTCCGCAATAGTAATGGTGGACCCTGTAGGACTCGAACCTACGACCGATCGGTTATGAGCCGATAGCTCTAACCAACTGAGCTAAGGGTCCGCAGTATATGCCCTATAGGCACCTTAAATAAAAATGGTAGCGGGAGGGGGATTCGAACCCTCGACCCTCCGGGTATGAACCGAATGCTCTAGCCAGCTGAGCTATCCCGCCATAATATTTTTTATTAAATTAATTGGTGGAGCCAAGCGGGATCGAACCGCTGACCCCCTGCGTGCAAGGCAGGTGCTCTCCCAGCTGAGCTATGGCCCCAATTTTTATAAATGGTCGGGAAGACAGGATTTGAACCTGCGACCCCCTGGTCCCAAACCAGGTGCACTACCAAGCTGTGCTACTTCCCGAAAAAAATGGCGCGCTAGGCAGGAATCGAACCCACAACCTCTTGATCCGTAGTCAAGCACTCTATCCAGTTGAGCTACTAGCGCATATCAATGGTGCCCAGGGCCGGAGTCGAACCGGCACGGATTTTAAGGTCCGCAGGATTTTAAGTCCTGTGCGTCTACCAATTTCGCCACCTGGGCATTCATTAATGGAGGTTCCTACCGGACTCGAACCGATGATGACAGAGTTGCAGTCTGTTGCCTTACCAACTTGGCCAAGGAACCACTTCTTTATTTTGTTTCGCGTCTCTTATCACGCTGCCCCATTATTATATGCTATAAAAATTTTTTTTGCAATAGTTTTTTATAATTTTTTACAATCTAATTTTTATGGATTTAAAATTTCATACGTATATTCATCATTTTTTTGATTTTATTTTTTTAAAAAAATTCTATGAGAAAACTCTCATAGAACTTTTATTATTCACTTTTAGCATTAGAGGCTGCGATTTTTACTTTAGCCCAATAATTAGCCATTACCTTTCTTGTTTCAGCATTATAGTTAAAGACTTCATCATATTTATTTGTTCTAATTGGATTATAAGCATTAATTCCTTTAAAGTCATTTTGCGCTAAATCGTTCATAACTTCCGTGTTTGGTGAAGTATACCCTACATAAGATGAATTACCATAAGCTGCTTCATAACTTGATACATAGTTAATAAATTCATGTGCTAAATCTACATTTTTAGAACTTTGTGGAATAACCATGCCATCACACCAAATATTTGTTCCTTTTTTTGGCATGTAATAACCAATATTTTCATTTTCAGACATAATATAGGTTGCATCCCCGGAATAAATAAGTCCTAAAGCTTTTCTTGCTTGTGCCATGTTATCAATAATTTCATCCGTTACAATTTCTGGTGACATCGTATTAACACACTCTAAAAGCCAATTATAGGCTTCTGCAAGCTCTTTTTCATTATCAGTATTCATAGAATAGCCAAGTGCTTTTAAAGCCATCATAAACGAATCACGTTCCGAATCGTATAAATAAATGTCTCCTTTATATTTTTGATTCAAGAAAATATTAAAACCTTGTTCTTTTAAATCTTTTTCACTTACTTTTGTTTTATCATAAACGATTCCTACACTTCCCCAAAAATAAGGAACAGAATATTCATTATTCGGATCATAAGATAAATTTTTAACAGAATCATTAATATCTTCTAAGCAAGTGATTTTATCTTGATCTAATGGTTGAATAAGCTTTTCTTGTTTTAATCTTTCAATCATATAATCACTTGGAATTAAAACATCATAAGCTTCACCATTAGCTACTTTAATATACATTTGTTCATTCGAATCGAATAAATCCATAACTACTTTGCATCCCGTTTGTTTTTCAAAATTAGAAAGCAAATTTTCACCCGTATACTCCCCGGCATTATAGACATGTAAAGTTTGTCCTGCATATTTTTTAGTCGAAGAAGTTGTTTTTTGAACAAAAACTAGTCCCATACATACACATGCTGCAACAATTCCAGCAATAATTCTTGGTGCTTTATTTTTTTCTTTAAGTTCTGTCGTTTGAACTTTTCTTTTTTCTCTAATCACCGGAACAACATTGACAAGAATTAAAACAATCGTAATAAAAATAACAATTAAAGTTGAAATAGCATTAATACTAGGATTTACACGTTTTGACATTGTATAAACCATAATACTCAAGTTTTTAATTCCTTTTCCTGTAACAAAATAAGAAATAATAAAATCATCAAAAGACATTGTAAAAGCAATCAAAGCCCCTGAAACAATACCAGGCATGATTTGTGGTACGATTACTTTAATTAAAGCCATCCAAGGTGTACACCCTAAATCCATTGCAGCATCCGCTAAATTTGGATCTAGAGAGCGAATTTTAGGCATAACAGATAATATAACATAAGGAATGCAAAATGCGATATGTGCCAATAATAATGTTGCAAAACCTTTTTCAATATTAAAGGTAATAAAGAATAACATTAATCCAATCGCTGTAACGATTTCTGGATTCATCAAAGGAAAATCGTTGATTTGCATAATTAAATCATGCACGATTTTTTTTGATTTAGAAAGTCCAATTGCACTAATTGTCCCAACAATCGTAGAAACAACTGTCGCAATAATCGCTACTATAATTGTGACATATAAAGATTCCATCATTGAAACATCCGCTAACATTTTTGAATACCATTGCATCGAAAAACCTGTAAAATGCGTTAATGACTTGCTTGAATTGAATGAAAAAACAATCATAAAGCCAATTGGTAAGTAGAAAAATAAGAGCATTAAAACCATTAAAATTTTTAATAAAGAATGTTTTTGTTTTTTCATACTTTTTTCTCCTTTCTATTACCAGAATTACGTTTTTCAACATATCTTACTAAATACATGATAGCCATCATTACAAAAGCCATAATAACAGAAATAGCAGATCCAAAATTCCATTCTCCTACAGTAATAAACTGATTTTCAATAACATTACCAATTAAGAAATATTGACCTCCACCCAATAATTTAGGAATGAAGAATGAACTTACTGCCGGTAAAAAGACAAGTGCTATTCCACTAATAACTCCTGGTATTGAAAGTGGAAAAGTAACTTTCCAAAAAGTTTGATAGCGATTTGCGCCTAAATCAGAACTTGCTTCTAATAACGATTTATCCATCTTAGATAAAGATGTATTGATTTGTAAAATCATAAAAGGAATAAAGTTATAAACCATTCCAAGTAAAACAGCACCTTCTGTATAAAGAAGTTGTGTTGATTTAAATCCTAATAAATTCAATAATGATTGTAAAATACCTCCATCAGATAAAATACCAATCCAAGCATATGTTCTTACAAGCATATTGATCCACATAGGAAGTGTAATTAATAAAATTAAAATATTTCTTGTTCGATCTTTACAACGTGAAATAAAATAAGCTACTGGATAACCAAGTAAAATGCAAATAATTGTTGTTTTTAAAGCAATTGAAAGTGATCTCCATAAAATAAGTAAGAAATCAGGGTCGGTAAAAAATTTCACAAAATTTTGTAAAGTAAAACTAAAGTTAACAACAGTGTTACCTCTATCAGTTATTGCATAAAAAGCAATAAGTAATACTGGTAAAAGTAGAATAATAATACTCCAAATAATATATGGAAGTGCTAACTGAGAAAATTTTTTCATCTAAAATCCCATCTTTTCCATTACATGAATATCTTCTACTTCAAAAGTCAATCCGACCTCTTGACCTTCTTCTACATAATCTGTTGTATGTACTTTTAATTCTCTACCTTCTGTAGAGAAAGTAACTTGATAGATTCCTTCTTGAATATTTTCAGGATCAAAATCATAATCTACATAAATATCCACTGCTTCATCTTCATTAGATAATTTCCAACCAATAGCATTGGCCCATGTCTTTAAATCTGTATCTAAAGCAACAGACTCCTTAATGTCATCAACTGTTTTAAAGAAGTTAAAAGCACTCACTGCTTCGTTTGCTTTTTCATTTCTTACATATTTTTGGTCAACAACAATGATTTTTCTTGTTGTAGATAAACCTGATGATGTTTGGAAAGTAACTGTATATTCTCCTAATTCCTCTTTTAAATCATGTTCAATTTTACTAATAGAAATATAAGAATCATCACTTTCTTTCCATGCTTGAGCATCTGCTCTAGCAATAATATCGTTATCATCTAAAGAAGCTACTTCTTCAATATCTACATAAAAATCATTTGCTGAAATTCTTTCATCACTATATTCACTTTCAACATCATGGTTTTTAATAACGTTCATGTTCACTTTAACAGTCGTTCCTGGAACAGTTTCTACCATTGCTTCATTCCAAACTCCCTTAAATAAAACACTTAAAACTTCTCCTGTGATTTTTCCTTGTTCTAAAGGCACTATATCAATATCTTCTGGCCTTAAAACAACATCAACTTTTTCATTTGGTTTAAAACCAAAATCAACACAATCAAAGATTTGATCATCAAATTTAACTTTATAATCTTCAATCATTACCCCTGAAATAACATTACTTTCACCAATGAAATTTGCAACATATTTATTAACAGGTTCATTGTATATTTCTTGAGGAGTCCCTACTTGTTGAATTTCTCCGCTTTTCATAATAACGATTTTATCAGACATTGTTAACGCTTCTTCTTGATCGTGTGTTACATAAATAAAAGTAATTCCTACTTCTTGTTGAATTCTTTTTAATTCATATTGCATTTCTTTTCTAAGTTTTAAATCTAAAGCACCTAATGGTTCATCTAATAATAAAACTTTTGGTTCATTTACTAAAGCTCTAGCAATGGCAATACGTTGTTGTTGCCCACCTGACAATGTTGTTACATTTTTATTTTCAAAACCTTCTAAACCAATAAGTTTTAACATTCTCATGACTTTTTGATCAATAACATCTTTTGACATCTTTTTTATTTTTAAGCCAAAAGCAATGTTATCGTAAACATTCATATGTGGAAATAATGCATACTTTTGAAAGACTGTATTTAATTCTCTTTTATAGGGTGGTAATTCCTTTATATCTTCATCATCAAAGATAACAACCCCTTCATCTGCTTCTAAAAAGCCACCTAAAATACGAAGTAACGTTGTTTTTCCACAACCACTTGGTCCAAGCAGTGTAACAAATTCATTTTCATAAATATCTAAGTTAATCCCTTTTAAAACAATTGTTCCATCAAATTCTTTAACAATGTTTCTAAATTTAATGAGTACCTTTTCTTCCATCATTTTTCTCCCCTTTTAAAATATTGGTGGTGTTGATACCCAAATCACTTTCGCTAGAGTATCATGTTTATTGACTATGTAATGTGGTAAATTTCCTTTTAAATAAAATGTTTCTCCCTTTTTTACCTCATATTCTTCATCACCATTCATTAATGTAATTTTTCCATGAATAACATATCCAAATTCTTCACCATCATGTGGATCAATTTCCATTGAATTCTTTCCTTTTTTAAGTTCAATTAAAATAGGTTCCATTTCATTTTTTTGAGCATTTGGAATAATATAAGAAATTTTATAATCATCTTGTATATTTTCAAAAAAATCGTCTTTACTAAAAACAATTTGTTCATCTTCATCTTCTGAAAAAAAATCTTTTAAATTTGTCCCTAATGCTTCCAAAATATTTTCTAATGTGGCAACACTTGGTGACGTTAAGTCCCTTTCTAACTGTGATAAAAAGCCCTTTGTCAATTCACTACGATTAGCAAGTTCTTCTAACGTCAATTGATTTGATAAACGTATTCTTTTAATTTTTGCACCAATATCCATAAAACCTCCTGTTTATTTAAAAAAACTTTTTGTTTTATTTATTAAACAAGACTATTATACTAATAATTATGTTAAGTTCAATACCTTTTTAAACAAAAAGTTTAATATTTTAAACACGATACAAAAAAAAGAAATAGCCTAACGCTATTTCTCAAGATTTCTTCTTCTTTTAGAAGATTCAATAAACATTGCTTTCAAAGTATCTGCATCTTCTTCTTTAATAGCTTTTTTCAAAATATCCAATTGATCTTCAAAACCTTGGATACTTTTCAAAAGATTATTTTTATTAGTAAAGAATAATTCAGTCCATAAATCCTCATTAATATTAGCAATACGTGTTAAATCACGATAAGAATCTCCAATATATTTACCTGTATCATATTTTTGATTATCACTATCAATCAATGAAACAGCAATGACATGTGGCAATTGAGAGGTAAATGAAATAATCTCATCATGAGCCTGTGGTGACATGATTTTTACGGAATGAAATCCTAAATTAGAAACAAATTGTTCCATCATAGCAATGGCACTTTTACTATTTTCTTCATGTTGAATTAAAATATAATTAGCGCCTTGAAAAACTTCTTTACTTGCATAAAGATAGCCTTTATTTTCTCTTCCTGCCATAGGATGCCCTGAAACAAATTCAACATCTTTATCTTTCAAAAGATCCATTGCTTCATTTAAAAAATGAGTTTTAACACCTACAGCATCCGTAATGATACTTCCCTTTTTAAATTCATGGTTTTTTATATAATCTAAAACTAATGATGGATATAAACAGATAATCGTCATATCCGATTTTTTGATGATTTCTCGACCATCTACAAACCCTTCTTTTATACATCCATCTGCTTTCGCTCTTGCAAGTGTTTCTTCATCTACATCAACACCATAAACTTCGTGTCCTTGACCTTTTAAAGCTTTTACAAAGCTTCCCCCAACAACACCAAGACCAACAACTGTTATAATCATATTTAATCCCTATTTTTATCTATACGCGGACAATATTTTTTTAAACATTCTAAAACATGTTGACTATTTTTTTGATTTGTCTTGTATAGATATTCATTTCCTTTCGCTCTAATTATTAAATGATATTTATTTTTATTTTCTATAATTTGAACTTTTTTGATACTTCTATATAATACTTTCTTCCCATTTATATTTAATTCATCTTTTTCAAAAATCAATACCGATTCATACGTTAAATAAGCAACAAGTGGTACAAGCCATGTCACCATAATTAATGGTGATGTCATTGAAACAACTTGAACAACATGAAGATATATCAATAAACAAGAAGTCATTAAAACAATATATGATAATATATACAAATAAATTTCATATCCTGTATAAATAACTTCTTTTGCTTTAAAAAGCGTTCTTCTTTTTCTAAAAGTAAGGATAATCAATGCATAACTTACAAGTAAGATCATAAAAGTAAACATTCCCATAAAAGCATCACTGTTTCCTAATGATACAATTCCTGTAAATAATGAAACAACCCCTAAAGCAGTTAAACAAACTAATTCAGCCATGATGTAATTGCCATCGAAAGTGCAGAAGATGCACCTAATAGAATAAACATAAATAAGAATCTAGAAATAAATGGAACTGCTTTTATTTTTTCTTTATTAATTAAAAATCCTGTAAAAACGATCACTAAACTTGTAATAATTCCATGCCCTAAAACAAACGCTAAAGTTGCATTTAAATATTGCATCATAAATGGAATAATCAATAATGTTACAAGTAAAAAATCAACAAGAAAAACACATACTGTTTTAATATTTAATTGGACCCATTTAAAAGTAAAATTCTTTTTGAAGACATCTTTATTTGTTTCAACAATTTTCTCTTTTTGTGTAAATTCAAAACTTTTCTTTGTTCTTTCTACTTTTCTATCAAATCTTGCCATTTTTATTTTCTCTTTTCTTCTAACATTTTAATTTTAAAATCTAATAAATTTTTAGTAAGATCCACATAATAATTATGTGGGAACTCTAATCTAAATATTTCATCCCATAAGCGTGCTTTTTCTTGCATTGAATAATCTCTAATTTCTTTTACAGACAGTTCTTGATAAACAAATTTTCCATCTTCAAATATAGGAACTTGTAATTCTTCTACTGTATACGTATTAGCTTCAATTGTTTTAAATTTCCAAATATCAGATTGATGATAAATCGTTAAATCTTTTGTACAATCAATTTCTTCATCATAAAAAGCAATTAAATCCGCTATTGCTTTTCCAGTTTCATTTTCAAATAAACGATATACACGTTTATAACCTGGATTGGTAATCTTTTCAGTATTTTCTGAAATTTTAATTTTAGGAATAATTTGTCCATTTTTTTCAATAGCTACTAATTTATAAACTCCTCCAAATACTGGAGATGATTTTGATACAATTAAATTTTCTCCAACTCCAAATGAATCAAGTTGCGCTCCTTGGTTTAATAAAGAGCGAATCAAATATTCATCTAAGGAGTTTGAAGCCGAAATACTTACATATGTAAGACCCGCAACATCAAGCATTGCTCTTGCACGTTTTGATAAATATGAAATATCTCCACTATCCAAACGAATTCCTTTTAATTTTTTACCCATTGGTTCTAAAACTTCTTTGGCTATTTCAATGGCATGAGGTACTCCACTTTTTAAAGTATCATACGTATCAACCAATAAAACACAATCATCTGGATATGTAAGTGCATAAGCTTTAAAAGCTTCATATTCACTATCAAATGATTGCACAAAAGAATGTGCCATTGTTCCTACTACAGGAATATCAAACATCTCACCTGCTGAAACTGTAGCTGTTCCTGCTACCCCTCCAATATAAGCTGCACGAGCTCCATAAGTTGCACTATCATATCCTTGAGCACGTCTTGCTCCAAATTCCATAACGGGTCTTCCTTTGGCTTCTTGAACAACACGATGTGCTTTAGTAGCAATTAAAGATTGATGATTAACTGTTACTAATAACATCGTTTCGATAATTTGTGCTTCGATAAATTTAGCTTTTACAGTAATCAATGGTTCATTAGGAAAGACTGGTGTACCTTCTTTCATTGCATAAATAGAACCTGTAAATTTAAAATCTAATAAATAATCTAAAAAGTCTTCATCAAATTTTTGAAGTGAACGGAGATATTCAATATCTCCTTCACTAAAATGTAAATTCTTTATACATTCAATTAATTGTTGTAATCCTGCAAAAACTGCGAACCCTCCATTATCTGGGTTTTTTCTATAAAACATATCAAAATAAACAAGTTGATCTTTATTTCCTTGTTTAAAATAATTATATGCCATTGTCAACTCATATAAATCCATTACAAGAGTTAGATTTCTTTCACTTCCTGCATGTTTATTCATAAAATTCTCCTTCATTGTTATTTTTACGAATATAATAAGCTTTTTTTTAAGAAAAATCTAGTCCATTAAAAATATAATTCATAAGAATCTCTTGATTGTACCATTGGCATTGGTCCTTGAGGAATAAAAGGAATATATAATTGTTGATCTGGGTAAATCATCATTTGTTGATCAAGTTTATTCATACAAGCGATCCATTCTATTTTAGTATTAAAATTTCTTGCTATCCGATAAACATTATCTCCCGGTCTTACTGTATAGAGATAGATATCACCTACTCTACGGGGATGAATGACTCTTTCATATTCTTCATCAAACATATTTTGCCTCCTTCATTTTAAAATATGTTTTAAAATAAAAAATGTCTAGGCAAAAAAATAGATAGCATTTGCTATCTATCTGGCTAATTTTTTCAACGCATCCTTTGCAGCCTTTTGTTCTGCTCTTTTTTTACTAGAACCTTTTCCAGTTCCTAGGGTCATATCATCCATCATGACTGCCACTTCAAATTCAGGTGCATTCGCTGGACCTGTTGTTGAAAGTAATGAATATGTGACTGTCTTTCTTTGATCCGCTTGAATCAATTCTTGTAATTTTGTTTTAAAATCTGTGATATCATCATAGTTGACATCTTCAACATGTTTATAGATTGTCATATCTAATATTTTTAAAACATATTCGATACCACAATCTTCGCTTATTGCCCCAATAAAGGCTTCAAAAATATCAGCTAAAACACTATTACGATCTCTACCTCCATTATGTTCTTCACCTGCACCTAAGAAAATTTGTGCACCTAATCCTAATTCACGAGAAAAACGAGCAAGTGATTCTTCTCTTACTAGTTTAGAACGTAAAAGTGTCAATTCTCCTTCTGGCTTTTCAGGATATTTTTCATAAATAAACTTTGATACATAATATTGTAAAACTGAATCACCTAAAAATTCTAATCGTTCGTAATTTTTTCCTTTGTTTTCATTTGTATAAGAAGGATGTGTAAAAGCTTCTTTAAATAAATGAATATCTTTATAAGGAATGCCCATTACTTCTAAAAACTTACCTAATTCCACTTTCATCTAGACCTACTTTCATTTTTTCTACTACATTTACTTCAACCATTTCAAAAGCTAAATTCATTGCACTTTCAAAAGCTTTCGCGTCACTTGCACCATGTGCTTTAACAACTGGTTTTACAAATCCCATCATCAAGGCACCACCTACACCTGCAGGATCAAATTTTGTTTTTAATCCTTTTAAAACTGGTTTAGAAATAACTGCCCCTAATTTATTACGTGTTGATGCCATAAAACCATCTTTTAATGCAGACATCATAGATAATGCAACACCTTCAATTGTTTTTAATGTAACATTTCCTGTAAATCCATCCGTTACAATGACATCCACATCACCTCTTAAGATTTCTTTTCCTTCAATGTTTCCAACAAAATCAATTTGTTCAAGTGTACTCAAAGATTGATATGTTTCTTTATGGATCTCATCACCTTTATGTTCTTCACTTCCAATATTTAACAGGGCAACTTTAGGTTTTTGAATATGTCTAACATTTTTAGCATAAACATTTCCCATAATTGCAAACTGAACGAGTTGATCTACTGTATTTTCAGCATTTGCCCCTACATCTAACATGCAAACACCTTTATCATTTAAAGTGGGAATTGTTGCCATTAAACATGATTTTTCAATTCCTTTAATACGTTTTAAAAACAACATTGCACATGCATAATAGGCTCCTGTATTTCCACAAGATAATACAGCATCAACTTCGTTATTTCTTGCTAACATCATAGCTTTTACTAAGCTCGATTCTTTTTTTCTACGGATTGCTAAAATATTTTCTGTCATTTCAAAGATTTCTCTAGCATCTATTAAAGTTACTTGAGGATGATCTTTCAATGCTTCTAATTCTTCAATTTTTCCTACAACATAAAGCTCATCTGTTTTATTTTTATTTAAAAATGATTGGCAGGCTTCTACAACAATAGAGCTACCTAAATCACCACTCATGGCGTCTATCGCTAATTTCATGTTCTCACCTCTTTTAGCATTATAACACATTAATCAATATATTCATTATTCTTTATTAAATTGTTTTTTATTTCTGATAACAATTTTATAATTTTTTCATCATCTTGATGTTGATTCATCGCTTCAAAAGCATCTTTTCTTGTAATTTCTAAAATATGATAATCTTTAAAAATATCTCCTATCATAAAAGTTGGTAAACCACTTTGCTTTTGACCCAACAAATCTCCAGGTCCTCTTATTTTTAAATCATATTCAGAGACTTCAAATCCATCATGATGATTTTCTAAAAATTCTAATCTTTCCTTTTGTTCAGAATGTGTTGCCTCTGATAAAAGATAACAATATCCTTGTTCCTTTGATCTTCCTACTCTTCCTCTCAATTGATGAAGTTGAGATAAACCAAATCTTTCTGCATTATAAATAACCATCATATTTGCATTACTTACATCAACTCCCACTTCGATTACTGTTGTTGAAACAAGAATCTGTATTTTATTTTCTTTAAATGCATTCATGATTTTATTTTTTTCTTCATCACTCATTTGTCCATGAACTAATCCAACTTCGTATTGTCCTTTGAAATATTGTGCCATTGCTTTTGAAATATCACTTGCATTTCTTCCAGTGATTGCTTCACTTTCATTTACAAGAGGACAGACAACATAGCATTGTCCTCCCTTTAAAAGATAATCTTTCAAATCTTTTAATATAGGCTTCATTGATGTTCCTTTAATAAACTTTGTAATAACTTTTTTTCTCCCGTTAGGAAGTGTTTTAATCGTTGAAACATCCATATCTCCATATAAAGAAATAGCAAGTGTTCTAGGAATCGGTGTTGCTGTCATTACTAAAAAGTCAACTTTATTTCCTTTGTCTTTTAACGCTTTTCTTTGTTCAACACCAAAGCGATGCTGTTCATCAGTAATAACCAGACCTAATTGATTATATTGTACTTTTTCTTGAAATAAAGCATGTGTTCCAATAATAATATCAATTTGTCCATTTTCTAATTGCTGATAGATTTCATTTTTTTCTTTTTGTGAAAGATGACCTGTAAGTAATGCGATATTTATTTTATATTTTTTAAACATTTTTTTTAAAGACTGATAATGCTGAAGCGCTAGTATTTCTGTTGGTGCCATCATAGCTCCTTGATAACCTGCTAAATAATTAGCATATAAACTAATTGCTGCAACAACTGTCTTTCCACTACCAACATCACCTTGAACAAAGCGATACATTAATTTTTGACTTGTTAAATCTATTAATATATCATCAACAACTTTTTGTTGGTCATCTGTTAATTGAAAAGGGAGCTTTTCAATAAAGTGAGTCACTTTTTCTTTGTCTATTAATTTTGAGATACCTATATTTTGTGTGCGATTTTGTTTTATATATTGCATTGTCATTTGAAATTTAAAAAATTCTTCATATTTTAAGTATCTAAGTGCACTAATAACATCACTGCGTGTTTGCGGTTGATGTATTTTAAACAAAGCATCTTCTTTATCTATCAAATGATATTTTTGACATAAATATAAAGGAATAGTATTAGCAATGTGTCCTTTATAAAAATTAAGTGCTTTATTGACATAACCCTGAAAACTTTTTTGAGTGAGTCCTTCTTTTAAAGAATATACTGGTGTTATTCCAGAAATTTCTTTTAAGCTCTTTAGTTTTAAGTCACTAGCTGTAATTGCTTTTTTAGAAGCACTGTATTTACCAGTAATAGTAAGCATCATTCCTATTTGCATATTTTTTTTCAAAAAATGACGATTAAAAATCGTAATTGTTAATGGCTCTTCATGATAATTAACATGAAAAGTCAATCTTGAAAGTCTTCCTTTATAAAAGATTTTAGGTTCATCAATAAGCTGTGCTTCAATAATGGCCTTCGATTCATCATGTAATGGTGTTTCTAACATTTCTTCAAAGCGATAAGGATAATGTTGTACTAAATCTTTTACAGTATAAATAGATAATTCATTTAACTGTTCTATTTTATTTTTATTTATTTTTAAAACTTTTAAATCATACTCCATACACTCACCTACGCAAACATGATAATTAAAACGACTAAAACGGCAATACTGATAATAATTGAAAGTGAGCTCGAAATAGCTGGTGCATCACGATGATAACCAATATTTTTTGAAAAAACAGCTGAAACAGTTGTAATAGGCGCAGCCATTGCTAAAACAACAATTTTTTTAGCAAGCATTGGAATTGGAACAATAAAATAAACAATACTCATTAAGATAGCACCAAAAAGCACACGAATCAAAAGTGTTTTTAAAACTATTTTCATTTCCGAAGGATTTATTTTAACTTCTAATAAAAGTCCAATCATAAACATCGCTAAAAATCCATTTCCTGCTCCTATAAAAGAAGCCACTGATAAAATTGGTTGAGGTATTGAAATTTTAAAAAGTGCTAAAACAAAAATTAAAAGATATACATCAAATGGAATTGATGAAAATAATTTTTTGATTACTGTTTTAGGAGTCAATTTTTGATTACTGCTTGCTACACTTCCTGCTAATGCATAACTTCCTCCTAAACACATAATTGAATTTCCTACATCAAACATGCATAAATAGGCAACTCCCATGCCTGGGAAAAAGCTTTGTACAAACGGCATAACAAAGTTTCCTATATTATATCCAGAACAATTGATCATATAATATCCTTTTAAAATATTTTCCTCTTTTCTTGAAAGTATAAAAGAAATGAAAAGCATGATAATATTTGATGCTAATCCTATTAATAATAAAATGAGCATTGATTGATCAATTGTTATGCCACTTGCATTTGTAAGTAAAGCGCAAGGTAATGTCACATTCATAATAATTGTTGCAATTGTTAAACCATCTCTTTTTTCTAAAACATGCACTTGTTTTAAAATAAACGCTATTATAATTACAAAAACAAAACCTGCTGCCTTGATCATAATTTCAGCCATTTTGATTCCTCCTGAATTTTATTATAGCAAAAAAAAACATCGCTTAGGATGTTTATTTTTTAATTAAATCTAATGCTTGATTTAAAACAGCATCTCCGTTCATACTTGCAAAATCACCATCATTAATTAAAGCGCATGGAATAACCCCATGAACCATTTCTTCAATTTCAGATAATTCTGAAGCAGATTGTGGCGCTAATAAAACACAATCAGCATCTGCCCATGATAAACCTACAGATTTAGATCCAACTGCCCAACACATTACTTTAATATCTTTTTGTTTAGCAGATTCTTTCACTGCATTTACTAATTTGTTTGTTGTAACCCCTGATACACAACATAATAAAATCTTATACATATTATACTACCTCACTTTTTAATAATAAATTACTGATATAATTATATTCTTTTTTAATTTTTTTTCTATAAAAATACAAATTTCTTTTTTCAAATTTTGAAAAAATATAAAAAGTAGCATTTGCTACTTTTCATACATCTTTGGTTTATATAACGCTCTATTTTCTAATGAGAATACACGTTTTGTAAATTTTCCATATTCAACGGTTTCTAAAGCTTTATCCATCATCGCCATACGAGCATCTATATTATCAATTAAATATAAAATCTCTGCTTCTTTGATTTGCGGAAGAACAGGTGAACCATATTCATTTTTTCCATGATGTGCTAAAATCATATGTTGTAATAAAGTTACTTCTTCTCCTTCAATATGAAGTTTATCAGCAGTTTCTTTAATCATCGCATTTGAAATAGAAATATGACCTAATAATTTTCCTTCTAACGTATATTCTGGAACAACAGGACCACTTAATTCAATTGTTTTTCCTAAATCATGTAATGTGATTCCAGAATATAATAGATCTTTATTAAGCGTCGGATATAAAGTGCAAAATGATTCTGCAACTTTTAACATTCCATACGTATGATAAGCCAATCCTGAAACATATTCATGATGATTTTTGCTAGCTGCTGGATAATAAGATAATTTTTCAATATTTTCTTCAAATAATGTTTTTACTAATTGATGTAATTTTAAATTATCTATTTGATCAATAAACTTTTTAATTTCATTGATCATAAATTGACTATCCAATGGTGCTTGTTTTAAAAATTTAATACGTTCTTTATCATCTTGTGACGCTAAATGAATCTTTACAATCTTCATTTGTCTATCTTCATTATATTTTATAACATCACCTTTTATTTGAACAACTGAACCTTTTACTAAAGTTTGTACTTGTTCTTCGCTAGCATTCCATAACTTAGCATCAATAGATCCTGTATCATCCTGTAATGTCATAGATAAATACGTTGAGCGATGTGCTCCATTGGTTTTTCCTGATACAACATGATTAATTAATGCCTCAATTAAAACACCATCATCACCAGGTTTTAAACTTGCTATTTTATTCATCATTATTCTCCTTAACTTCTAGAATATTCTTAATATCTTCGTAATTATATCCTTTTTTTAACAATGTATCAATTATTTTGTTTCTTAAATCTTTTCCTTCTAATTTTTTTTCATAGCGATGAGATGCTTTTAAATAGTCTTTTTCCAAAGCTAATTTTTCTTTCTCTAAATCATATTCAAAATCATACTCTGCCATTGCTTTATCAATAACATCATTCGTAAATCCCTTTAAAAATAATTTTTCTTTAATTTTTCTTTGAATGTTACGATAAGAAATCGTGCTGTTTCTTTGGTAATAATTATTGATTAAAAGCATCGCTGCTTGATATTCTTCATCATCATCAAGTTCTTCTAAACATGTATCTATTATCTCAGTATCAACACCATAATTTCTTAAATTATAAATTGCTTTGTTATGTCCTATTCCCAAACGTGTACATCTTTTAAAATAATTCATTGCGTACATTTTATCATTAATTAAATTTTTTTCTGATAAAAGTTGAATAGTAGTATCAAGTTGAGCATCATCATAATCTCCAGAATCCATTAATTTCTTTCTCATTTGTTGTTCAGTATAATCTTTAATAGATAAATACTTCAAGGCTTTGTTATATGCCCTACTGATTTGTTCGTGATCTTTAAGTGTATTAAACTGATTTCTATCAATTGTTTTCCCTCGATACAGTTCATATTGATCTATTACTTTATCTGATAATTCTAATGTTACAGCACTTTCATTTTCATCATAAGTAAATGAAACCTCATTTTTATTATTCTTTATGGGAAATATCGAAACAACTGTATAAGTATATTCTTTAATAAGAATGGCTTGCTTATAAACTTCTAATACTTTCTTAGCAAATGTTTCTCCACTATACTCATTTGCTTTTTTTAATGCATTTTCTTTTAAAACATCTAAATCCATTTCCATAGCATCTAATATAAGTTTTGGTAATTCATCTTCATTTTTAAAGAAAAAACCATTTTTTCCATCATCAATAACATCTACAAGTTGATCATCATAACGAGCAATAACAGAAATAGAAGATGCCATTGCTTCAATATAAGTCAATCCCTGTGTTTCAGATAAAGATGCTGAAATAAACATATTAGAAATATGGTAATGAGCTGGAACCATTTCACCACTTTGAGGCCCTGTAAAAATAACATATGGTTCAATATGATCATTTTTTACATATTCTTTTAACTCTTCTAATTGTGGTCCACCCCCAACAATTAAAAAACGAATATTATCATTAATAGCGACAACTTTTTTTAAAGCATCTATGATAACCGTAATGCTTTTTTCAGGAGCAATTCTTCCCAAAAATGTAAGAACAAAATGATTTTGTAAATGATATTTTTCTATTAAACTTTGACATAATTCGTTGTTTTTATTCTTAACTGAAAAACGTTCAAGTTCTAATCCCGTAGGAATCGTATAAATATTTTTTTGTTTTAAACCATAATGGATTAAAGCATCTTTTGTTTTATTTGAAGGAACAATTAATCCTTGGCAACTATTTCCATAAAATTTACTAATTTTTGTAATTACTTTTTTAACTACAGTATCTACTGTTTCAGAATTGATTGGATTAATATAATGTGAATAATCTGTCCACATAGTATGATACGTATAAACAACAGGAATATCTAAATATTCTGCAGCAATTCTTCCAAAAATACCAATACCAAATTCTGTTTGAACATGAATGACCTCTGGATTAAATCTTTTAATTTCTTTCATACCCTTAAAAGAAAAAATATTACATGCCCTGTAGCCATAAAGAGCTTGTATTTCTAATCCTGGCACTCTTAAAACTTGATTATCTAGGCTTTCATCATAAGTTGTATCACTTGGAAGTTCACTTGTTACAACTAAAACGTCATGTCCTAAATCTACAAGTTTATTTCGTAAAATATTTGTTGATGTAGCAACACCATTAATATCAGGTATGTATGTATCTGAAAAAAGTGCTATTTTCATAAAGACCTCCTATTTTTTAAAATCATCAAATTCAATTTCTTCTATATCTTCTATAACGATTATTTGATCATTTTCTGTAATTTCTTTTTTATCATTTTTTGTTGCAAAATTAAGTTCTCTACTAAATGACATTGTAAGACCTCCAAGAATAAGACCAGCATAATAAGTAGCAAATCTCCAAACAAGTAAAGTTGCTGATGTCGCTCCTTTTAAAAAGTAACGAAGTAAAATATAAAACGAACCTTCACTACCCCCACTTGCTCCTGGTAATGGTACAAAATCTGAAATCAAATAAACAAAAGCAGTAATTCCAATTAAATCAAAGAAATGTCTCCAAGAAAGAGGAACATTCATTGCAAGAGAACAAAAAAATGGAATACTATAAAGAATTGTCAATTTTAATACATTTAATCCTATTGATTTAAGTAATATTGGTTTGTTTTTTTGTAATAAATTAAGTTCGATTCTAAAGTTTTCTAATTTTCTTTCAATTTGAGAACTTACCTCTTCATAGCTTTTCACTATATGTAATTTTGCTAATATTTTAACAACATTATTACTTAAAAAATTTTGAAGTTTTTCAGACTTAGCTCCTAAAAATAAAGTAGAAATAACCACTAAATTAATAATAAATCCAATAAATGCTAGTGAAAAAAAAACAGAATACAATTTACTAAAATAAACAAATTTTAAAAGCATAATGATAGATGTATACACAACCAATACACTTTGATAGACAATAAAAATCATTAATAAAATACTAGACGAATAAGTTGCTTTGATTCCTTGTTTATTAAAAGCATATACTTGATAAAATTGTCCACCAGAGGCCATTGGCGTGATTCCATTAAAGAAAATACCAGCCATTGCATTTACGATTCCTTGTTTTAAGGTATAATCTTTTTTATATACTTTAGCAAAAAGTGTCAAATTCATTGCATTGATTAAATAAAAAATACACATTAAAATAGCAACAACCAATAACCACCCTAAATGACAATGTTTTAACGATTTAATCGTTCCTTCTAATTGATTACCAATTGAAAAATAAATTGATAATCCACCAACTATTAGAATAATAGCTACATTTAGTATGTATTTTTTTATATTTTTTTTATCCATAATATTATCCTCTAAAGAGATTCAACTTTTTCATATACCTCTTTTAATTGTTTTCCTATTAGTAATAAATCTCTTTCTTTAGCAACTTTATAACCTTCTTCTACTGTCGAAGGTAATTCGTGATTAATAATTTTATTAATATAATCAATAAAGTCTTGATTTGTTTTCCCCTTATAACAATTAACTTGGTCTTGCATCCATGGATCAAAAGCAGGAATATCCCTTAATAATATTTGTGTTTTGCAAGCTAAAGCTTCTAAAACAACAATTCCTTCTGTTTCTTCACGTGATGGAAAGAAAAAAACATCTGCTCTACCATAAGCACCTTTAATAATATCTCCACTAACATATCCTGGTAATATTAAATTTTTTGGTAATTCTTTGAGTAATTTTTTTATCTTAGATGTTGGATTGGATAATCTAACATCTCCAAACCACATAAATTTTACATGAGGCATTTCTCTTGCAACTTCTACAAAAGTATCAAATCCTTTTCTTTCAAAAAGCCATCCTACAGATATAACAAGTTTATCCTCTTCAGAAATATGAAACTGTTGCGTAAACTCATTAATTTGTTTAGATGTTGGATTAAACTGTGCAACATCTACACCATTAGAAATCGCATATATTTCCTTATTTAAATCATATGACTCTAATAAGCTTTTAGAATATGGCGTTGGTGTAATAATAACATCAGCTGAATTATAAAGATACACAAGCCATTTTTTATAAAGACTAGCAAAGGTATTAGAAAACATAAAAGAATTTTTAAAATCTTCTTCTGTACTATGTGCATGATAAATGATCTTCTTATTATTTTCTCTTGCCTGTTTAATCATTGAAATACTATCAGGATAGATTGTATTAATATGTAAAATATCATAATCCAAATCATTTTTATCAGTCGTAAATTCAATATTATTTAATGTTAAAGCTTTCTTTTGGTGGTAAAACGCACGACCTATTCCAGACTTCTTAATAGCCTTTTCCATTCCAAAATATAATTTAATTTTCATATAAAACATCACCCAATCTATTATAACATATTTTTATTTTTGAAACTATATAATCAAGAATTTTACCCTATTAGCTAGCCACAAAAAACAATAAAATAATAGCATTCAAATTTGAACTTATTATTAATAGTATGTAAAAACATAAAAAAAAAGAAGGAACTGGCAACGAGCTATTTTCGCACAATGTACT